>CAYMSG010000587.1:0-1985 GCA_964392955.1 uncultured Chitinophagaceae bacterium
CCGGAAGAGAAAGCAAAAGAAATGGCATCGAAGTTACCAGACGTGCAAAAAAGCCCATCGAACCACTTTGCCAACTTTTTAAAAGCATGTAAGGGCGAAGAAAAAACACGTTCACCGTTTTCCATTGCAGGTCCGTTAAGCCAGGTTTTCTGTTTGGGTGTGTTGGCACAGTGGACAGGTGAAAAAATTGTATTCGACAGAAGCAAGAAAATCATCACCAGCAGCAAACGTGCAAATGAATTGTTGATTGGCCCACCGCCACGCAAAGGATGGGAACAGTATTATAAAGTTTAACTTTGGTCAGATGTCCTCGTCGGACGAGTACAAACGAAGAAGCCAACTGTAATCAGTTGGCTTCTTCGTTTTGATATCATTTATACTCGTCAGACGTGGGCGTCAGACGAATCTTCTCATCATTCATCACTCATCACTCATCATCTCAACTCTCTTATCTTAATACTCTTAAACCACACTTCATTGCCATGATCCTGTATAAGAATATGTCCTTTCGGCGCTTCGCCGAAATCTTTCCATATTTTATATTTACTAATCGCTACTAAATCACGAAAGGATTGCGAACTACGATCGTATTCCAGTACTTTCACACCATTCAGATAATGCTCTATATGATTGTTGGGGTAAACAATAATACGTGCTGTATTCCAATGTCCCGGCTGGCGAACAAAACGTGCCGTTTTATTTGCTTTTATGAGATCATACAACGAAGCAAGTGTGCGGTTACCATTCCGTCCGGCTCTTGCATCGGGATGCAGTGTATCATCCAGCAGTTGATATTCCAGACCTATGGCAGAACCGGTATTGTTTTCGTTGAGTGTTACAAAATATTTTAAACCACTGTTGGCACCGGGCGTAAGTTTAAATTCAAACGACAGATCAAAAGCGCTATACTGTTCATTGGTAACAATATCGCCACCATTGGTTGATTCACCACCGGTCGACGCCAATACTTTCAGGATACCATCTTTTATTTCCCAGCCTTTCGCAGGAAATGTTTGTTTATAAGCACCACGCCATCCATTCGATGTTTTTCCATCAAATAATAATTTCCAGCCACTTTTTTGTTCATAGGCAGTGAGTGTATTCGGCACAAGGTTGGCAACATACAAACCGGCAGGAACGTCCATGGGTTTGATATTCTTTGTTTGTATACGGATGTTTTTCCAGAACATTTTAATTCCTGCATGTTCAGGCCGGCCGATAGAATGAACCTGTAAGCCGATCAATCCTTCGTTGGCGGTAAGTGTATCAACAAGGTATGAAACAGGCATACCATCCAACCACGTTTTGGTGGTATTGCCAATACATTCAATTCGTATTTTGTGAAACACATTGGGTGAAAAAAAGATCTGTCCTTTGGGATTGTGCGATACAGGATACAACCACTGTCTTCTTGCTTCATCATAAATACCGCCACTCCATTTACGTGATGACGGATCAAAATCGTACTGGTAACCATACACCAGCCCTTTGCCGTTGTTGGCTGTTGCATCAAAATTACTCTTGAACTGCACGCCTGAATTGGTAGTAGTATCGGTCATCATGGCTTCCAGTTCCAATACAAAATCGCCTGCAAAGCGTTGCTCACTCACCAAAAAAGAATTGGGTGAGCCTTGTATGGTGGTACCAACAATTTGTCCGTTCTCTACCGTGTAAGGAGCAGAACCGGTCAACTGTTTCCAGCCTTTTAATGTTTTTCCGTCAAACAATGATTGCCAGTTCTTGCTTTGTGCAAAACAGGAGGCTGTAAAAAATAAAAAGGCAACTGCAAGGAATCGTTTCATGTTGATTGTTTATGCGAGATTAAATTCGGGTTTCCATGTTTCAATGGAATGTTTATAAATAGATTGGTTCATCAGGTGCACACAAAACGCCGTAGTAGCACCGGTGATAACATTGGATACAGGTTTTGAATTTTCAGAGATCGTTTTATGAAATTCCTGCAACGCATACCAGCTTCCATCTTT
>CAYMSG010000588.1:0-1975 GCA_964392955.1 uncultured Chitinophagaceae bacterium
GATGAATAAATAGCAGGTTGCTTTCATAAATGATCAATTATTTCTGTTGGCACACTTTCTGCTTTATACCGGATGTTGATGCAAAAAAAAGTTGTCAACAGATTTAAACCTGCGAAAACATCCTCTGTCTGTATAACCGGAAATAAAGCAAAATGCTTTTAATTTATTCAATCACAAAAAAACAATCAAATGAAGAACAAGATGAAACAATTAACAGCCGCTGCAGTAGTGATGCTTTTAGGTAACGCAGCATTTGCACAGGTAAACCTGAATTTGAACAGTACAACCAGTGCTGTTACAAAAGCTACTGTCAACACAAGTAAAGTTGCAGATGTGGTAAGTAAAACAACACAGGCTACTACACGAGTGGTACAGGCAACTGGTAAAGTAGTACAAACTACTGCCAATGTTACAACACGCACAACTGCAAACGTAACTGCAAAAACAACTGCAGCTGCGAACGCAACAGCCAAAGGAAACAATGCGAAAGTAACAAATGAAACAGCAGTGAATGCCCGTGTAAAGGGAGAAACAAATGCTGCTGAGCAAGGGAATGGAACGGCAGCCGATGTAAAAGAATTGGTTGTAACAGAAGCACAAGGCATCCGCACAACAGCAAAGGAAATGCGGAAGGATGTAAAGCCGGGACTGAACATCAGCAGCAGTACAAATGCAAATGCACAGGGCGAGGTTAGCTCAAACAATGCATCTGCTAATGGTGAAGCAAACGGTAGCGCAGAAGTGGCAACCGATGCAAAACTGAAAACAGAAAAAGTAAAAACAAAAGCAAGCAACACAACCGCTGAAGCAAAGCAAAAAGCGAAAGCATCAGTAAAAAAGGTGAAGAATACGAAAGCGGGCGCTGATGTAGAAGTATCAGCCAACAGTAACACAGCAGTTACTGCCGGTCGTCAGTAATTTTTATAGGTAGTTCTTGAAATCATGACGTTCGGGAACAGGAGGTCCCGCAGAAGCGGGACTTCCTTTTTTCTGAACCAAACTGTAAGGCCATGAAAAAAATAAAACAACTCTTTTCCTGTTTGTTGCTCTTGAGTCCGCTGTTTCTTGCAGCACAGGACGATACAACAAAAACCGATACACGAAAACCTGTATTTACAGCAACACTTGCTCACCAAACCCTGGTGCATTTTCTCGGGCGCACAGATAGTTTAAGCAGCAGTGCTACATTACCGATCGTGGGTTATCAGTTAAAAAATGGATTGTATGCACAAGGTGCTGCCATCTTTATACAAAACAGTGCATTGCCGTTTCAATTAACAGGAGGTAGTGTAGAGTTGGGTTATCGTTTTCCGGAAAGTGAACATTTTACAGGAAACCTGTTTGCATCACGATTCTTATACAAAGAAGAATCCTCATTGGTGCAATCGGCCTTGAAATATCAAACAGGGATCAATACAACCATTCAAACAAAAGCGATTAACATCAATCTGGGTGCTGATCTGAAATTCAGCAACAATACCGATGTAGGCGCAACTGCAGGTCTTGATCATTTATTCATCATTCGTTTACAAGAAGGAAAGCCACGGGCCTTGGCCATTAATCCCACCATTACAGCATACGGAGGTACACAGCGTTTTGTGGAACGTTTTGAGGAAAAACGAAATGGTACAATTGGCGGATTGCCTGTTGGTCCACCACAAACAGTAACAGGAACGAGGAATGTGAATACGTTTTCTATTCTTGCTTACGAGTATACCATGCCGATCGTATTGGTGATAGGAAAAATGAATGCAGTGGTAAGCCCATCGTTTGTAATACCACAGAATTTGATTGCTTCAAATGGTGAGTATGGCCGTAACCGCTTTTATATTACTGCGGGCATAGGGGTACGACTATAAAATACAGCACCTCAGCATATATTCAAAGCCGGGCAATCATCGTCCGGCTTTCTGTTTCCCTACATACTCAGCGATTCAGATTGTGCGGTAAATTTTTAGTTGTAAAATGAATTCCA
>CAYMSG010000589.1:0-1969 GCA_964392955.1 uncultured Chitinophagaceae bacterium
GTGCTGTGTTCTTTTTCGTTGGTACGGTTCATCTGCAAACGGATGGCATCAGTTTCCGGCTTGTACTTACTCATAATTATTTTATAGCTGAATGAGCTGCGAAGGTAAGACCTAAAGCCTTTTCAACCTTAAGCTATGCAATGCTTTTAGCAGTTTTACATTGCGGTTACGAACGAACGAAAGTATAGCATTAATGCTGCGGTTTCTTTCTTAAATCAAGTTGATGAAAATAAAATATCCTTGCAACATGTAAATTTCTGTACCTGTTACCGGCCGCCTGTTGCTGAAATAAATTCATATAACCAAACTGCAGGTTATCGTGTTTGTTTACATGATAATGAAACCCTGCAAAAAACCGGTTCTGGTCGAACACATTATACGTGATTTCACGCCCTGCATTTACAAACACTTCATTTGACAGTACAAACGAAAAACTTCCGGGCTTGAACGGTGTTGTTCTGTTTAAAGCAAATTGCGAAAGAATATTATAACGAAACCGCAGGTTGAAATTATAGCCATCAGCCAACGCATCATCATTCAAAATTTTTCTGCGGAAACGCTCTTCCAAACGAAACCACTGCATCAGTTTAATACGGGGGTATTTGGTATGCCATTGTAACTGCTGCCAGGGGCGATGCTTGGGTTGCGAAATATTTTTATGATTATCGGCGGGGAAGTGATTGATGAATGCATAACCAGCTGTAAGCTTTGCATCGTTGGATAAATAGTAAGTAATACCCGGGCGAACAACTATCTGCGACAGGTTGTTAAAGAAATTCTCTTTTGTTCGTATATGTACATCGGTCCATAAGCCCCACTTATTACTTAAACGTGTCTGGTTGAAATAACCGGTCCATAACTGCTCTTCTTCTAAAATCTGCTTTTGCTGAGCGAACGAAACGTACAACATACTATTGAACAGCAAAAACATAAAAACTGATTTCATAGCATTTAGTATTTTGACGCTGCAGTCGGATTCGAACCGACGTAAAAAGTTTTGCAGACTTTTACCTAACCACTCGGCCATACAGCTGTTTAAAAAAAGCATCCCGAAGAATCGGGACGCTGCCTTGCTTTACGATTGCCTTCCAGACAAAGTCATTGAGGCTCTTGCTATAGGGAAAACTGAAAAGTTTTATTTCAAAGAATTAAAGCGAATAGCGGAGTGTTACACCAAATGTCCGTTGATCGCCCAAAACGCCTGCATAATGCCCGGCATTACCACCTGCTGGCAGGAGTTGTTCATAATAATCTTTATTAAAAATATTCCGCCCCCAGATAAATGCAGAAAAGCCCGTATTATTTGCACGGAAACCAATCCGTCCATTCACAAGTGTATAACCATCTATATTCAGATAAGCCGATGGAGATGGACTGGAAGAGAAGGATGAGCGATAGAAACTTTCCAATGCTATAAAGAATTTTCCAGGCTTACCAAAAATTTCTGATGGAGTGGTAAACTCACCGCCTAATGATCCGGCCCATTTAGATATACCGGGAAGGGGCCCGCCTGAAATATCTTTGAATGCTTTCTGTACTCCATTTTCCGTTAACCCTGTTTCTTCCAGTGGAAGTGGCGCATTTGTAAACTTCACATATTTCGCATCCGTATAAGCCAGCGCACCAAAAAACAGAAAATGATTGCCAGCTCTTACATTCGCATCTACTTCAACACCCTTCACATTTACTTCTTCTGCATTGGCAATATAACCACGGTTAACCCCTAATTCTGCCGATTGAACGTTTGTTTGATAGTTTCGGATGTTGGAGTTATGAAACACCGCATTAAAAATGAAACTTTCGGTTGGATTTGTTTTCACACCCACCTCAAAATGTCGAACGTCTTCAGGTTTTATTACTGCTAAATCAGTGGCGGGTTGCCCGTTGACAGTTGGTAAGCCTGCCACATTTACGCCAACAGGTTTAAAACTGGTAGAGTATGTTGCAAACGCATTGATCTTCTCGTTTG
>CAYMSG010000590.1:0-1964 GCA_964392955.1 uncultured Chitinophagaceae bacterium
GCCAAGGCAGGTGATTGAAAAGTCCGGTGGGTGGCGTGCTTACCGTTGCCCGGACGATGATGGTGAATTTTTTGCAAGGGTACTGCTGGCAAGCGAAGGCATTGTGCATGTACCGGGAGTATACAATTATTATCATATTACGCCCGGTGGAGTAAATCAGTTGAGCCGGAGCGATAACCCAAAATACCTGAAAAATGTATTGCTGACCATTGATCTGAAGCATCAGTATTTATTGAATAAGGGGGAGCATTCACAACTGCGTAAAGCGATCGCATCGCAGTACCTGCGTTTTGCAGTAGATCAGTATCCGGCACAAAAAATCTTATCGGCCATAGCTTATAAACGTTACCGTGCTTTACATGAACAAGTGAAGGTGCCAGTATTGGGTGGCCGTATCATTGAATTGATCAAACAGGTGTTTGGCTGGCGTGTGGCAAGACTTACACGTTTTTATCTGCGTGGATGATCATGAAAAGTATCCTCTTTCTCACATCCACGAACCTTGCAGCCAATCCACGGTTGCTGAAAGAACTGCAACTGGCAACAGCCAATGGATTTTCTGCAACTGTTGTACAATTTACTGTTGGCAACTGGAGCGATCGAATGACGCAGGAATTGCAACAACAATTTTCAGAAGTTACATTTGTTCAACTATCGGCTTTGCGAAAGCCGTTGCTGCCCTGGCTGCTGAGTACGGTTCTTCACAACATCAGCAATCTTATTCCAATTACAGTACAAAACGATTGGATGTTATCAATAAGTGCAGGGAAACGTTCGTTTCTTTTACTGCAGCAACTGAAAAAAATAAAGAAAAAACACGATTGGGTCGTTGCTCATAATCCGGCTGCTTTTTACCCGGCCTGTTGGTTTGCAAAAAAAAACAAAGCGAAACTGGGAATTGATGTGGAAGATTATCATCCCGGTGAAACAACCAATGCAAAAGCAAGTAGCACGATGAAGCAATTGATGCAACGGGTTTTACCGGCTGCTGCGTACTGTTCGTATGCTGCCCCTTTGATTGCAGCCGAAGTACAAAAAGACATACCGGGCTTGAAGAACCTGCAACTCACCCTGCTCAATGGTTTTGATGGAGCTGAATTTGTAAAGCCTGTTACTACAGCTAATGAATCATTAAAGCTTGTTTGGTTTTCGCAGCATATTGATGCAGGAAGGGGGCTTGAGCAGGTAATTCCGGTTGTAAATGAATTGTATCCAAAAGTTGAACTGCATTTGACAGGACAGTTGAACAAAGGTTTTGCAGCACAATACCTGACTGATAAAACCGGGATTGTATTACATCAACCCATGCCACAAAAACAACTTCATTTATTCCTGTCGGAATTTGATGCCGGACTTGCAACCGACTTGCCTGTGAACCGGAACAGGGATATTGCACTAACCAATAAAATCATTGCTTATGCACAGGCAGGGTTGGCTGTTGCTGCCATGCATACATCGGCACAGGATCTTTTTTTAAAGCAGAGTGATTTGTTTTCGGTGCAAATGGAAAACAACCGTTTATCTGTTCATAGTGCTTTACTGAACCTGTATCAGAAAAAGAAAAGCGGGGAGTTGAACAGGCAGGAGCAATTTCAGAAAGGCCAACGTTTTGCGTGGCAACATATATCAAAACCATTGCTTTCAATATGGAACAATCATGATGCCTGAAAAGCAGGTAAAGAAAATACTGATCATTACACCGCATTACCCGCCAAGTAATCTTGCAGCTGTACACCGCAGCCGTTTGTTTGCACAGCATTTACCATCTTTTGGATGGGAGCCGGTCATCTTAACGGTGCATGAAGATTATTACGAAGAGGAGCTGGATTGGAATCTGCATCAATTGTTGCCGGCGAATCAACGTATTGAAAAAGTAAAGGCGTTTCCGGTTACAAGACCGAGGTTGATCGGTGATATTGGTTTACGGGCCTTTTATCAATTGCGGAAGCGGGCATTACAATTGA
>CAYMSG010000591.1:0-1964 GCA_964392955.1 uncultured Chitinophagaceae bacterium
AAGCATGGATGTAATGCGTGAAGCATTGAACCAGGCAAAAGCCGGTCGCTTACATATTCTGGATGCCATGTATGAGTGTGTTGCTGAACCACGTCCGGAAGTGAAACCACATGCACCACGCATGGAGAAGCTCATCATCGATAAAGAATTTATTGGTGCAGTAATCGGACCAGGTGGTAAAGTAATCCAGGAAATTCAACGTGAAACAGGTACAACTATTACCATTGAAGAAGTAGGTAACTACGGCGAGGTAAGCATCTTCTCACAGGAAAAAACAGGCTTGGAAAAAGCAGTGGCCTGGGTAAAAGGCATTGTTGCAGTTCCTGAAGTAGGGGCTGTGTACGAAGCAACGGTAAAAGGCATTAAAGAATTTGGTGCATTTGTAGAATTCCTGCCAAAAAAAGAAGGTTTGTTACACATCAGTGAAATAAGCTGGAAACGTTTGGATAGCATGGAAGGCGTATTGAATGTTGGCGATGTGGTAAAAGTAAAACTCATTGGTCTTGACCCAAGAACCGGTAAGTTTAAGCTCAGCCGCAAAGCCCTGATGCCAAAGCCGGAAAGTGCTCCCCGTCCGCAGGTACAGCCAAAGCAGGACGAAGGGAATAATGGTGAAGAACGTCTTTAAAAAGCAAAAAACCGATAACAGATCTCCGGTCAAAAGGCCGGAGATTTTTTTATTATTTTTATTTTCCGAAATTTAATTTCGAAATTGTAAATTTGCAGGAATGGTTGTTATCAGTTATGGCACGCTAAAAGCTTTTTATGAAGTTCACCCTGATGCCGAGGAGGCGTTAAATAACTGGTATCGCTTGGCTGTTAATTCTGATTGGAAACAAATAGCAGATATAAAATCAGTGTTCAAATCAGTAGATTATGTTGGAAATGATCGGTTTGTTTTTAATATACGGGGAAATAAATACCGGTTGGTCGCAATGATTTTTTTTAATATAAGAACAGTTTTCATACGATTCGTTGGGACACATATTGAGTACGACAGAATCGATTGTTCAACTATTTAAAACAGTACATATGATACAATCAAGGGAACAATATGAGAGTGTAATGCAGCAAATTAATCTGTTGATGAATAAGGGCAGTGAAAATATCAGCAATGAAGAATTGCTTACACTAAAGCTATTAGCTGAAGCAGCACAGGCATATGAACAAAAGATTTACAAAATCAAAAGCCCAGAAACTTTGCAGGGAATGTTAGAATTGTTCATGTTTGAAGCGAAGATGAATCAAAAGCAATTTGCAGCATTTCTCGGTGTTTCAGAAACCAAGCTCTCCTTTGTGTTAAACGGAAAACGCAGGCCAGATGTAGATTTTTTAAAACTGCTGCATACGAAATTAAATCTTGATGCAGCAGTGTTGCTGCAGGCTGCTTAGTTGTTACAATTACATTACACGGGGGCTTATTGCATATTACCTACAATGAATAATTATATCAAAATCAGTATTGATACTGATACAGAAGAAGAACAGGAATTGCTGCTTGCATTGTTAAGCGAAGCAGGGTATGATGGTTTTGAAGAAACAGATGATCAACTCAATTCCTACATCAGCGAAACGGCATTTGATGAAAATGAATTAAAAACATTGTTGCAACCGTTTTCGAAAGAATTTCAAAAAGAGATCATAGCGCCCCGCAACTGGAACGAGGAGTGGGAACAGAATTACGAACCTGTTATTGTAGATGATTTTGTTGCAGTACGTGCTCATTTTCATGCACCCATCACAAACGTGCAGCATGAAATTGTGATCACTCCAAAAATGAGTTTTGGTACCGGGCATCATGCCACTACCTGGCAAATGATGAAACAAATGCAGCAGGTTGATTTTACCGGGAAAACTGTGTTTGATTTTGGCTGCGGTACAGGTGTGCTGGCCATCCTTGCAGAAAAGTTGGGCGCAATTGATGTATTAGCGATCGACAACGATGAAATATGTGTTGAAAATTC
>CAYMSG010000592.1:0-1959 GCA_964392955.1 uncultured Chitinophagaceae bacterium
TAATATCTTCCAGTCCGCCACCGGGTCTGATTCCGAAGCAGACGGTTTGCTCAATTGTTTTGAAACCAATGGCTGTAATAAACAGGCGGTAATTACCCATGGGGCTTAAACCTTCGAGGCTGAAATCACCATTAGCTTCTGTTAACTGCCCGGTTACCAACACATCTTTTCTTGTTTTGGTAGCGGTATCCATCCTGTTTTGGTATAGCTGAACCGAAACCGCATCAATGGGTTTGTTGGTTTTTGCATCTACAATTTTGCCATAAAAGCGGCCAATGTTCATTTGTCCACCGCCCGGGCGTCCGCCACCGGGTATCTGTGCAACTGCTTGCAGGCTGATCAATAAAAAGAATGCTCCGAGCGTAAATCTCATGTTTGTCTGTTTAAAATTGAGGCGCAAATTTCTGCGTAATCGATTAATTATGAATTTCATTTAGTATGAATGTGTAATTAACCGTTTTAGACGGCAAATGTTCATCCAGCCCCTTTTCGAATGTGATGAGTGGAAATTATTGCGTAAGAAGGGTGATTGCCACCTGTAAGATACCGATGAGGAAACCAAGCACAGCTCCGAGCAATTCCACAAAACGGAACTCTTTTGCCATTACCTGGTACAAAATGTCTTCCAGTTTATCGCTGGAGAAAGCTTTTACTTTATCGGTTACAATTTTTTCAAGATCAAGTTGTTGTTTGAGAGTGCCGGTATAGTCTTTCATCAGCTTGGGAAACAGTGTTTCCAGTTCCTCCATAAAAATGCCTTTCAGCTTGTCAATCGTTTTATCGCCGATAAACATGCTGATCATGGGCATACTGTCGCTCAGCTTCACCCGCAGAAAATGATCGATATGTGTTTCCACCTGCGGTAATACTTTTTTGAAGTTGTCGGGGTTACTGATCTTTTCTTCAATATCCGAAAAGGAGAGAAGTTCCTGGCCTACCAGCCGCCCGAGTTTTTCTGCGAACTGATGTTGGCGTTTCGGAAAAATACCCTGCACGGTAATGCCCAATACATTCACGGGGTTGCGTGGGTGAAAGAGCATCTTGATGGCCACCCAGTTGGTGACCCATCCAATAAATCCGGAAATAACAGGAATCAGTAAAAGCCAATAGTTCATAATCTGTAAATGGCTGCAAAGAACGTTTATTTTTTATTTCTGCTCAAGCATTTGCTTGGAAAACTGAATTCCATTACTTTTGCAGTCCCTTAACACGGAGGCTGTAGCTCAGTTGGTTAGAGCATCAGATTGTGGTTCTGAGGGTCGAGGGTTCGAGACCCTTCAGCCTCCCTTGATTGAGTCGTCCCTGCACAGTGTGCGGGGATTTTTTTTACACATACATGTTGCGAAGGATTAATTCTATATGACTTTATAAAAATCAGCAACGCATTGTAGTAAGCTAATTATGCAATTGACAATCGTGTAAAAAATAACTGCAACCGTATCTACTAAAAAACCCTGCATTATTGCAGGGCTTGTGAAGATTTTGAAGCAGTTGATTTTTCAAAGAAAGTGCCGGGTGTATAACCGTATTCTTTTTTAAATGCTTTTGTAAAATTCGAAACATCACTAAAGCCAATACTGTAACCGGCTTCTTTTGGTGTTACGCCTTGCGATAATAATTCCCTTGCTTTTTCCAGTCGTTGTTTGTTGTAAAACTCGTAAAGACGATAACCGTACACTTGTTTAAAACGCTGTTTTAGTTTAGTGCCGCTCATTTGTGCAATCCGTGCCAATTTTGAAATGGAAGGAAATTTTTCAATCTCTTCATTGGCCAATAGTTCTTCCACACTGCGCAGCCGTTTCATGTCCTCATCAGGAATGATCGTTTTGTTTTTGATCACCAATGAATCATTGAGGTAAGTACTGAAGAAATATTCAAGTAAAATAATGACCCTGCTTTTCAACGCAAGCTTTTCTGTTTCACAGTTGAGATTGGTTTCAAAAATGCGGTTTAGTTTTT
>CAYMSG010000593.1:0-1945 GCA_964392955.1 uncultured Chitinophagaceae bacterium
TGTAATAATATTCGTTGCCACCTTTCGTCCCTGCCAAAAACCATCTTCAATTGATTTTCTGTAATGGATGCCACCGTATAATCTCGACCAGCCTGCTTCTTCACCAGCTTCACGAAATGAATGGAACATGCGAACA
Organism: uncultured Chitinophagaceae bacterium; assembly: GCA_964392955.1. GTDB lineage: Bacteria > Bacteroidota > Bacteroidia > Chitinophagales > Chitinophagaceae > Lacibacter. The sequence continues at coordinate 137 of CAYMSG010000593.1, forward strand.
GGTTGCTTCAGCGAAACCGGGTTCGCTACTTCATAAATATAAAAGGTGCTGTCAGTAAATGCATAGTTCTCACCAAATACTGCTGTCATTGCTTCTGCATTGGCTGATGATAGTGTTGCATGACCTGCAGGATATTCAGGATGTGGGGCGCCTAACAACGGTGTAAATGGCTGACCAATTACATCATCGTAATTAAATGGCCTTGCTAAAAGATATTTGTATTTATCCTGCCAGGTACTGATGGTAATATCAACATCAATAATACCTCCTAATGCATAGGCAAGTGCGGCTACATCAAGTGTTGCTTTTTCTTTTTGTAACACCTGCCGTAAAATACTTACATAATGTCCCGGTGTACTGGTTCCCGGAAAATCTCTCCACCAGAAGGCCATTTTGTATTCATTGGTTCCGGGTGTTGGTTTTGCATTGATCACTTCCAGGGTCATTGCTTCCAGTTCATTGTAAGGAGGTGCAGGAAGAGAAGCGCCATCGCCGCTGTTTGCAACGATACGGCGCAGGTTGCCGATATATGGTAAACTATGAACAGGTAAAGGATTGGGTGGGGTCCAATAAACGCCGCCAACTTTATCAACAGGTGGAGTGTAAGGGTTATTGATGTTTTGGTGCCCATCGGTTTCAGACCAGTTAAATACTGCTTCGGCAACGGCTTTGCCAAATGCTACAGAACGTTCAATGATGGCTGCATCGGTTTCGTTGCTGTACTGTGCCAGCAGCGTAGCTTCCAATTGATCCATCGCAGCTTTGTTTTCAGCACTGGCAGCAGGAAAAAGTTTTTTATTCATATAGGCAAGAGCTGCATTGGCACTGGCAGCCCAATGATAACCTGCTCCCGGTTTTGTTTTGGGCAAACCACTTAATCCATTCAATTGAGGTGCAATTGATTGATAGGCAGGCATGCCCGGTACCACTGCTTCATACAAAGCAATACCGCTGTATGCGTAATGGCGTGAGTATGCCACATTCCCAACAATACCGGGGTACTTATACATTTGCCACACCTGCATGTTCATCCATTGAATGGCCACGTCGGCAGAAAAAGTTTTTGTTTGTTTCAGATGGCCTTGATCACTGTTTCGGGCAAGTAACGCAGCCGATGCTTCCTTTTCCGAAACAGATACTTCTTTTTGACAGGCGTAATTAAAAATTGTGAGCGATGCAAGCATGCTTGCATAAAGGATGTTCTTTTTCATAATGAAGTGTTTTGTGATGATGCTGTTTTTAATTGATGATTGTTATTCTGCTACGGGATATCCTGCTTCTTTCCATGCTTTAAAGCCTCCGTTGATATGTGTTATATTTTTATAGCCCATTGCTTTTAATGTTTCAACTGCAAGTGCAGACCGTCCGCTTGATGCACAATACAAAATGATGCGGGCTTCTTTTTTAAGAACAGGCAGGTAATAAGGAAGGGTAGGATCTGCATAAAATTCAAGCATACCCCTCGGTGCATGAACAGCACCGGCAATTTTCCCTTGCTTTAATTCTTCAGCTTCCCGAATATCAATGAGAACAACGTTGCCGCCTGCTATTTCATTTTTAGCCTGTTCTGTTGTAAGATTTTCAATTCGTTGTTTTGCTGCTTTTACCATATCTGTTGCTGTTAATTGCGCCGAACTCTTTGTACACAAGAGAAGAAAACAGACAGACAAACAAATCAGTAATTTTTTTACAGATGCAGAGCGAAATTTGCTGTTGCTCTTTGCAGTTTGGTTGGTTGTTATGATCATACCCGTTTTGTTTTAGAAGAAACAAGATATAGAGGTGTTTGAATAGTGATCATGCATAATC
>CAYMSG010000594.1:0-1943 GCA_964392955.1 uncultured Chitinophagaceae bacterium
TCCCTCCACCTCACCATTCATACTGCCACGGTAATTGTGAAAGCAAATGTATTTACCCAGCAATCCACTATCGTTTCCTAAACCATTTGGAAAACGTTGCGATGTTGAGTTCAATAAAATAAGATTGCTATTGAGTGCAGAGGCATTTACAAAAATGATATTAGCAAAATATTCTTTTGCTTCTTTTGTTTGCGCATCAATTACACGTACACCAATTGCTTTTTGTTTTTGCTCATCGTAAATAATGGAATGTACCACTGAATGTGGACGGATGGTTAAGTTACCCGTCTTTGCTGCCCATGGCAATGTAGATGAATTAGAGCTGAAGTAACCTCCCAACGGACAACCACGCATACACAAATTGCGGTTCATGCATTGTCCACGGCCTTGCTGCAGATGAATGGGCTGCGGATCGCTGATGTGCGCCCACCGTCCGCTCACATAATGACGATTGAATTTTTCTTTGATCACTTTCTGCAAATGCTTCTCTACCACATTCAACTCATAGGCCGTTAAAAATTCTCCATCGGGCATAGAAGGTATTCCGTCTCTGTTGCCACACACACCCATAAATTTTTCAACATGGCTGTACCAGTCTTTGATGTCGTTGTAACCGATGGGGAAACGTTCGCCGTAACCATATCGTTCAGGCGCAGTAAAATCATACTCACTCCAGCGTGCACAGGCCCTGCCCCATGTTAATGATTTGCCACCTACCTGGTAACCACGGATCCAGTCGAATGGTTTTTCCTGTATGTAAGGATGATCTTTATCCTGGACAAAAAAATGTTGCGTGCTTTCATCGTAGCCGGCCGCTTTTGTAATAAGCGGATTATTTGTTTTCGTTTGCTGTGTGATTTGCCCACGATGCGGCAACTCCCAACGTGAAAGCGTTGCAGTTGGATAATCTTTGATGTGCTGCACATCTCTTCCCCGCTCGAGCACCAATGTTTTCATTCCTTTTTCGCACAACTCTTTTGCTGCCCAGCCGCCACTGATGCCGCTGCCGATTACAATCGCATCGTAGCTGCTTGCTTCTTTACCGTTTGTGTTGATATGTAGTTGCGAAGTATCGGGCATTGAGAATGATGAGTAATGTCCCGATAGCTATCGGGAGATGAATGAATTAATATCTTCGTTTTTCTTTAAACAATTTTGCATCCATACTGAACGTGCCGGGTCCAGTAAACAAAAACAGGAATGCAATGAGTACAAACATAAACGGATGCTGATCGTTATACCAAACAACACCGTTGCCTAATCCGAATGCAATGTAACCAAGAGTACCGATTGTAAGTACTGCAGCAACACGTGTAAACAAACCCAACACAAACAATACACCGGCTATTAACTCGGCAGACTTACCTGCATATACCAATATCTTTCCATTAGCAGCTTGTTTAAAACTATCCCAGGTAAGATATTCATTCATCTTTGCTGCATCAAATACTTCCCAACCGTGATAGATGAGAAACAAGCCAACAATCATGCGTACCAACGTTAAACCCACATTGGGTGCAAAGGGTTCCGCTGAAAAGATTTTCTTCATACAAATTTATTTTATGATTGGCCAGGGAAACGAACTCTTCAGTTTTACTTTCATTCCTGTTGCCGATGATGTACGTGCAGCTTCAATAATCTCCAACACATGCAGTGCATGCTCCACATTGATCAATGGCTCGGTTCCGTTTATAATACTTTCACCGGTTACTCTTGCCCCCTCCTGCCATTCATAACCACCTTTCTCGGTACTCATCAACACAGCAGGCTTATCCCATGATGTATCAAGCATCACTCCATTGGTTTCCCAATCGTAACCGATCAAACGCATATTTCCATAATCACCATAGATCTGTATGGAATGTAAATTTTGATTACCGGCCTCATGTCCATGTGGATCAAAATAATTAAATCCACACATAATATGACTGATCACTCCTTTA
>CAYMSG010000595.1:0-1932 GCA_964392955.1 uncultured Chitinophagaceae bacterium
AGCCACAAGGCATTTGGTATTGTTACCGCCAGCCCCGGCATCATGGGCGGTATGCGTGCCACACAGCAAATGCAGTTGCTCATCAATGCATTATTTGGTATTGCCAGTCCGCATATGCTGGTGGTGGGCGGTGTTGACAAGAAATTTGATGCAGACGGAAACCTGCTCGATGAAGCTTACCAGAAAAATATTGATGTATTTGTACGGGAGTTTTTATGGCTGGCCGAAAGCCTGCATCCCGAATCGGTACTGAATTAATGCAGTAATGTTGGCATTGATTCTTACCTTTGCGCCTTCATCGGCCGGAGGAAAACAAAGACCGATTTCTCACAACTATCATGAGCGACGAAATAAAACACGAATGCGGCCTGGCCTTCATTCGTTTACGCAAACCCTTCTCTCATTACCAGAAAAAAAATGGCTCGGTGCTGTATGGCCTTAACAAGCTGTACCTCCTCATGGAAAAGCAACATAACCGTGGGCAGGATGGCGCAGGTATTGCTGCCGTAAAACTGGATGTGGAACCGGGTTATCCTTTTCTCCACCGTTTACGCAGCAGTGCCAATCAACCGATCGCTGATTTGTTTTTCAAAGTAGGGCAGGAAGTACAGGAGCTGGAAAAATATCAGCCCGATATTAAACAGCACGCCGGATTAATGAAAGGGCATCTCCCTTTTTTGGGTGAGTTGATGCTGGGGCATCTCCGCTACGGTACCCAGGGAAAAAACAATGTAGAATTCTGTCACCCGTTTATTAAGCGTAATACACATCCATCCCGCAACCTTGCGCTGGCTGGTAATTTCAATCTTGTAAATACCGATGAGTTATTCAATCTGATCAATATTGACCCGGGTGAATTTCAAAAGCAAAGCGATCTGGCAGCCATGATGGAAGTGGTACATCATTTCCTGGTGAAGGAAGATGAACAAAACCCCAATAGTCCATCGATTTCAAATGTGTTGAAAAAAGCAACACCATTGTTTGATGGTGGTTATACCATTGGTGGTATGACGGGTAATGGAGCCAGTTTTGTGATGCGTGATGCACATGGTATTCGTCCGGCCTATTATTATATTGACAGCGACGTAATTGTTGCAGCAAGTGAACGTGCCGCCATCCGTACAACATTCAATGTTGCTGAAAATGAAGTGCTGGAACTAATGCCCGGACAGGCATTGATCGTGGAAGCCGATGGTACTTATCATATTGACCAGATATTGGAACCGAAGGAGCGCAGGGCCTGCTCGTTTGAACGGATCTATTTCAGCAGAGGCAGCGATGAGAAAATTTACCGTGAACGGATTACGCTCGGTCATAAACTCAGCAAGCGAATACTTGAGCATATTGATTATGATTTGAAGAATACCATCTTCTCCTATATTCCCAATACGGCTGAAGTTGCATTTTATGGTTTGGTGAAAGGCATGGAAGAATATCTCAACCAGATCAAAGTGCATCGTATTATGAGTTGGGGAAAAGATTTTGATGAAGAGAAGTTGAACGAAATGATCACACGCAAGATCAGACAGGAGAAAATTGCGATCAAAGATGTGAAGTTGCGTACGTTCATTACCGAAGACAGCAGCCGCAACGAAATGGTGCAACACGTGTATGATATTACGTATGGCACTGTTCGGAAAGGGGAAGATACATTGGTGGTGATCGATGATTCCATTGTTCGTGGAACCACTTTAAAGGAAAGTATTGTTCGTATGCTGGGGCGTCTTGGTCCAAAGAAAATTATTGTTGTTTCCAGTGCGCCGCAAATTCGTTACCCCGATTGTTATGGAATTGATATGAGCAAACTGGGAGATTTTGTTGCATTCAGGGCAGCTATTGAGTTGTTGAAAGAACGGGGAATGAATGATGTGATTGATGAAGCACATGCAACAATCAAGGAACTGCAACGGAATAATCAACTGCATACCGAAA
>CAYMSG010000596.1:0-1931 GCA_964392955.1 uncultured Chitinophagaceae bacterium
TGAAAATGATCAAAGAAAACAACGATGCGATTTATATTTACCGGGTGGGTGCGCCCAACCACGACTATGATATCGTAAACGATTATTTCCTGAAACATTCACGCATCAAAAGTTTTGATGTATAACCTTTTAACCATTGCATATGTCGTCCATTCTGTTTGAAATAAAAGATGCGGTTGCTTATATCACATTCAATCGTCCCGATAAATTCAATTCCTTTAACCGGGAAATGGCCTTGCTGCTGCAAAACAAACTCGACGTGTGTGCATCACTCCACGAAGTGCGTTGTGTGTACATTACCGGCGCAGGAAAAGCTTTTTGTGCCGGTCAGGATATTGGTGAATTAGTAGGGGAACATAAAATTGAACTGGCGCAGATCTTATCAGAACATTACAACCCCATTGTAAAACGCATCCGTAATTTACAAAAGCCGGTTATTGCAGCGGTAAATGGAGTGGCCGCTGGTGCAGGTGCCAACATTGCATTGTGCTGCGATATTGTGGTGGCTTCAGAAGCAGCTTCGTTTATTCAGGCATTTTCAAAAATCGGTTTGATACCAGACAGCGGCGGAACATTTACCCTACCCCGTTTGATCGGTTGGCAAAAAGCAAGCGCTTTAATGATGACGGGCGACAAAGTATCAGCCAACGAAGCAGAGCGACTCAGTATGATCTACAAAGTTTTTGCTGATGTTACGTTTGAAGAAGAAAGCAAAAAAATTGCTCATAACATTTCGCAAATGCCAACCAAAGGGTTAGCATATACCAAACAGGCACTGAATCATTCTTTCAACAATTCCTGGGACGAACAACTGCAACTGGAAGATCAGTTTCAGCAAAAAGCAGCCGCAACGGACGATTACCAGGAAGGCATTACTGCGTTTTTAGAAAAAAGACAAGCAATATTTAAAGGAACATAAAAAAGCCCGTCACAAAATGCAACGGGCCTGTCATCAGAGGTAAGCAAGTCGATTTAGTTGATTTTAATCAATTGGAATGTTTGCACATGTCCACTCTCATCTTTTAATTGCAAGAGATATGTTCCCGCAGGAAGTGCAGCCAGGTTGAGATTCATCGTATGTTCGCCTTTTGTATAAAACCGGTTGAAACTGTAAACCTGCAGGCCTGATGCATTGATTACAACTGCACTTACGGCAGTACTTTGTTGCAATACAAAACGGATACTTGTTTTGTCTTGCACCGGGTTGGGATAAAGTGTTGCCGTTTTCAGTGCGGCTATGTTGATACGGATGATCTTCGAATAAATGATCGTTCCATCAACATCTACTTGCCGGATACGGTAGTAATATGAATGCTGATTAATGTTTTTGTGAACAAAATTATAAGCACGTGTACTGTTACTGTTTCCTGCCGCACCTGTTCTTCCTGCCTCTGTAAAATCAGTTCCATTCAATGATGTTTCGATGGCAAAATAGCTGCTGTTGGTTTCCGCAGCTGTTGTCCATTGCAGCTGATTATCATTGCCAATATTCGTGCCCGTTAACTCAAGCGATGCAGATGGCAACACCGCCATGAACATCGTAACGGCAAAAGGAGAAAAACTGGTAAAACCCGATCTTGTTACAGTATATGGATTAGTCCCCGATGCCATAATATTCAACAACCCATAATCCCATGCTGATGAACTGTAATGAGCAAGACGACTGAATGACCTGTTGAAACCCGTAAGCTCCAGTGAGGCAGGCCATTGACAGGTGAGCGTTGCATTTGATCCGCCATTCACTGTTTCTGAAACCATCCAGGTTGCATTTACCGAATTTGAATTCATTTGCGAACCAGTAGTTCCGTTACTGTAAACTGCCGGGAGCATACGTACATTGAACACATCAGTTGTAGAAAGTAATGCCAGCGAAATTGTAATGGGTGTATAGGCTGTTGAAGTACCAACAGGAAAAATTTTAGAACCCAATG
>CAYMSG010000597.1:0-1930 GCA_964392955.1 uncultured Chitinophagaceae bacterium
ATAATAAACACATCGCTGTTTTGTTCCATGGCTGTTGACCAAACCAGGTGTGCGCCTTCCTGTTTACATTCTGCATTGAAAGAAGTAAATACAACCGGTAACGGACTGTTCAGGTTGGCACTGCCAATGGTCCAGAGCGAAAAATCATCCACGCCATCTTTTTGCAAATAATTCAATGTTGTATTACGGGCATCAGGTTGTATCGTAATCCAGCTCTGCCCGTTATTTGAGCTTTTCCATAACAAAGCTGTGGTTTCATCTACTCCGTTTAATTCAGCATCGAAATAATAAAGCCGAACCGATGCATTGAGCGAACTGTTGTTGGTTGGCTCAATATTGTAATAACGTTGAATTCTCCCCGTTGAACTTCCGTTTTGCAAAAACACACTTGCATACCGGGTAATACTGGTGTTTCCCAATACAGGTGCCTGCACAAATTCTACACCCAGGTTGCCCGGGTTTACACCGGCCAGTGGTGCAGCGAAATTGCGTGTGGTTGTTGCGTGTCCGGTATGGCCGTTACTATCTGTCAGCCGATGTTCTTCCGTTTCAGCGATAATGCTGGCATTGTTACCGAGGCTGATTCCGTAATTGTTGACGTGCAACATGCCACCGAGTTCCAGTTGGCTACCTATGCTGATATGATTCTGTAATTGAATGCCGCCACTGTTAGCGATCAGGAGATGAAAAAAAGCAGCAGGCGTAGTTCCGCCAATGAAACCTGCTGCTGTGCCCGTCATTCTTACTGAACCATTACCCGGCTCAAAGGTGCCGTTGTTGATAAGGTTAGCGTTTTGCAAGGTGAGTGTGGCATTGCCGCTCATGGTTAGCTGTGCGCCGGGTGTAATGATCAGTCCGTTTTGTGCAGTAACCAGGTTAGCAACAAGTACTGCGAATAAACCGGTAACGATGTGTTTCATAAAATAGCTTGTAGGTGATTTGCTGAAACAAAAGTAATGTGGTGCGGTACGGTTTACCAGTCCGGTTTAGCGAAGGGATGGGTTTATTGAGTAAACGGTTTTTAAGCCGGTTTTTTCTTGTGTTTCTATCTGTTTTTCCCCGAAATTTGCAACACTTTCAACCAACGAATTGATATGATTGATATAAAAGTTCCTACTGTAGGCGAGTCGATAAGTGAAGTATCGTTACTTAAATGGACCAAACCCGATGGGGCATGGGTAGAGCGGGATGAAGTGATCGCTGAACTGGAAAGTGAAAAGGCAACCTTTGAAATCAATGCCGAGCAGGCAGGTATCCTGAAACATGGCGCACAGGAAGGCGATACATTGAATATTGGTGACGTTGTTTGCCAGATCGATGAAACAGCACCCAAGCCTGAAGGAGCAACTGTTGCAGAAGCGCCGAAAGCCGAAGCCCCCAAACAAGAAGAAACAAAATCTGCTACACCTGTAACCGCAGTAGCAAACGATATTAAAGCAACTCCTGTTGCTGCGGCCATCATTGCCGATAAAAAAGTAGATCCCCAAACGATCAAACCATCCGGCACCGGTGGTAAGATCTTAAAAGACGATGTATTACAAGCCATTTCCAACCCCGGAAAGCAGGCGTTCAAAGGTGCTGAGTTGTTTAGCCGTAACGTACGGAAAGAAAAGATGAGTAACCTGCGGAAAACCATCAGCCGTCGTTTGGTGGAAAGCAAGAATACCACTGCCATGCTCACCACCTTCAATGAAGTGGACATGACACGTATCATGGAAATCCGCAGTAAATACAAAGACAAGTTCAAAGAACTGCATGGTGTGAACCTTGGCTTCATGAGTTTCTTCGGAAAAGCCTGTGCTATAGCATTAAGCGAATGGCCTGCTGTGAATGCATCGATTGATGCTGATGAAATTGTTTATCATGATTATGCCGATATTTCTATTGCTGTTTCCACACCACGTGGCTTAACGGTGCCCGTAATGCGGAA
>CAYMSG010000598.1:0-1929 GCA_964392955.1 uncultured Chitinophagaceae bacterium
CTTGAACTATATAGTGGCAGCCCGTTGTATTATTACACGAATTTGGAGGAACTAAAAATAGAAATGATAGCCGCGGCTACCGAAAATGCACGCCACAGGGCCGAGCAAATTGCCGAAAATTCGGGCAGCGACCTTGGATATTTAAAGAAAGCCAACATGGGCGTTTTTCAAATTCTGGGTCGCAACGAGAACGAAGAATACAGCTGGGGCGGAACCTTTAATACAGGTTCTCGTCAAAAAACAGCACAAATTACCATGAAACTAAAATTTGCAATTGACTGATGAAGAAGATTATTATTCTATGTGCTGGTGTAATGCTGGCTTCCATGTACTCCTGCAATCAGGAAGGTTCCGGTTCCGACGACAAACCTTCTGGAAACGACAGTATTCAAACCGATGAAAATGGTAAACCGGTTGTTAAAGATAAACTGGTTGAAATAGATACCCTTCTTACCAACACAGCCCGTTTTATTGCCGGTATGGAGCTGATAGGTGCTGATACGGGTTTCGCGGCCTATGCAAAAGAAGATTACTATCAATCGCATCTTGAATATGCAAAAACATCGTGGGAAACTACCGAAAGTACTATGCTTAAGCCCATTCATGATTGGCTTTCAGGCAAAGGAATGATAGATGAGAGAACCGATGCAACCTGTTTTTATCCCTTGTCAGGTCCCGATTTTTTATTTGGTAACGCCTTTTATCCCAATGCGCAGTACTATGTAATGATGGGTCTGGAGCCGCGGGGTACATGGCCCGACTTTTCTAAAATGGACTACAATACGCGTAAAGATTATTTTAATGTTTTAAGGGGAAGCATGAAGTACCTGAACAGCAGAGGATACTTTGTTACCGAACATATGGGAAGCGATTTTTCCAGAAGACATTTTAATGGTATGCTGCACATGATGCTGTACATGATGGCAAAAACCAACCATTACATTTGCGACTTTTATGTAATAGCCATTCAACCCGATGGTACTGAGCTTCGCCTGGAAGCCGGTAAAGAGGCACCCGAAAAGACAGTTGCCGTTAACGTTATTGAATTTACAGGAGCCGACCGAAAGGTACTTAGAAAGGCGTATTATCTTAAGCAGGACGTTTCAGATGAAAAGCTTACAGAAGTACCCGGTTTCGAAAAGTATATGAGCGCGTTCCCAAACCGTATGACCTATATGAAATCGGCAAGCTGCGTTTTGTTTAACCCGCAATTCAACACCATGCGGCAGTTGGTTTTAAGTTGCGATAAAATTCTACAGGACGATACCGGTATACCATACCACTATATTGTTGAAAGCGGCTCGTTTGATATTCAGTTGTTTGGTACATATTCAAAGGTTATTAAGCAAATACCGTGGTGCAAACAGCAAGACCTTGAAAAAGCGCTGACAGAGATTGGCGAAAACAAAGAGTTGCCTTTCAAGATTTCCTATAACGGTCATCACAACGAAGGAATTGTGGTGTATGCCGTAAAGAAAAAGAGCAACTAACAGATAGATGTCAGAATCATCGCAGGTTAGACTGGCAATTTTTGCTTCGGGAACGGGCAGTAATGCCATAAAAATCATGGAACATTTCAAAACAAGCTCCCGGATTAAGGTCGTTTTAATGGCCTCCAACAAGCAGGATTGCGGGGCATTTGCAATGGCTCGAGAATACAATATTCCCACGCTTACCTTTACGCTGTCAGCCTTGAAATCAGGTGAAATAACCATGTTGTTGCATAATATTCATTACGTAATACTTGCAGGATTTTTATTGAAAATCCCACAAAACATGCTGGATGTTTTTCCTGATAGAATCATCAATATCCATCCCTCATTGTTGCCCAAATACGGTGGAAAAGGTATGTACGGAATGAATGTGCATGCAGCCGTGAAGCAATCGGGCGATACTGAAAGCGGTATAACCATTCATGTGGTAAATGAA
>CAYMSG010000599.1:0-1929 GCA_964392955.1 uncultured Chitinophagaceae bacterium
CGTACTTTTTTGATTGAACTGAATCCTGGTTACGTACCGTTACCGTTGTAAACCTCATAGGGCCACTTGTATCGGCGTTCAGTTGAAAAATACTGGTTGCATTAAAATATCTTGCTTTAATGCCGAGTGTATCCATCAACAGCTTATCGATGTACTCGGCTGAAATAAAAATCTGGTTCCCGTTCTCAACATATTGCAGCATGGCCTCCCTGTCTCTGTCACTTAAATACACATTGTTGCTGATAACAACATACAACCCTTTACTGCCGCCAAGATTATACATCCAGTTTTCGTAAAAAGGTTTGGTTAGTATGTCCATACCCGGTTCACTAAACTTATTCTGCAACATTGCAAATGCCGTGTAAGTGCCAAATGGTTTTTTACTTCGCTTGGAATAGCTGTGTGCCATATTTGGCAGCTTCACTTCATCCTTGTCACTGCAGGCATACAACAGGCTGAGCAAACACAGAAATAAACTATATCGTATAATAGAACTCACAATTGTTTAATGCTTTGGTGAAACTGATCAAATTCCTGCTTAACAGATTCAAATACATCTGCTGCAATTGCAAAATCACCATACCATGCATATTCATAATGCAATGTAATACGTGAAAAAGTTTGTTTCAGTTGCGGCTTCGCTAATTCACGCACATATTGATAATTGGTTTTATCGGGCGAAAGTTGCAACCATCCTTTCTCTGCCAGTCGTGATAAGGATTGCAGGTAGAGAAAACGAATGGCCAGTCGAAAATTTTTGTTCCGAATGGCTTCATGTAACTGCTGTTCAAGATAGATTTCATCAGTAAGCGGTTCTTCTTCCACTTCCAGATTTTTATTTCGTGTGGGCGAAGCAAACAAACCACGATCAGACAGGAATACCCGATACAGCACAAACAATAAAGCTCCGATCAACAAACACCAAAGCACTGTTCTGATGATTGGATAAATATTGACAGGTTCTTTTTCAGGTTTTGCTTCTTTCTGTTTTTTCAACAATAGTTCCTGCTTTTTTCGTAGTAAACTATCCAGCTCTTTTGCATAGGATAAATCCTTTTCATTCCTGATGCGGTTGATGCTATCCATGGGATAGTTCCAACGGGTTTGCAGCAAGGAGGTGTCGGCTGTTACTTCTTCGTCTTCTTCATAATACTCTTCATCAGCAGCAACAACTGTATCAATGGCCTGTGGAATTTCAATAATGGTCGTATCCATTTCCTGGGCACGGAGTATTGTTGCTGTTAGTAACAACATCAATACGCATACATGTTTCAGGAATTTACTCATGCAGAAATTTTAGCAGCGAGTGCCGAATCGTTTTTAATTCGTTTTTCGAGACGGATGGGATAGATCACAAAATACCATACAATGAATAGAAAGGAGAAAGAAATAATGCATATACTTGACCAAATCGGTATGCCAATGCTATTAGTATTATCAAAAGTATTCGACATTAAACGGGTTATATATCCTTCTAGAAAGGCAGCTGCTATCGTTATGGGGATAAGGCAAATACATATTTTCATGGCATCTTTTACTCTTGTCTTAAAGGAAATCCATCTAGTATATGTCCCGGGAAATAAGATTCCTTTAGCTATAATAAATCCCGCAGTAGCTGAAATGATCCATTGTGATACTTCCAGAGTTCCATGAATCCAAACCACTAAAATTGATTGCCATCCGACCCCCTTTGCAAAAAATAAATATTGAAAACAACCTAGCAAAAAACCATGTTGCATAAAATTCCAGAATGTCCAAATTCCAAAAGTTACTCCTCCAATAATCATTCTAAAACTAACTACACTATTATGGTAGGCAATATGAATAAACATTGAGAATCGATTGTCTTTACCATAAAAACCAAATGGGTCTCCTTTATCAATATCTTCTTCTAGCTTTGCCACTCTTTCCGGACCTAGAAAACCTTTT
>CAYMSG010000600.1:0-1925 GCA_964392955.1 uncultured Chitinophagaceae bacterium
ATGCATGTATTCCATTCCGTCGTATGTTGTAGTGCCACTAATACTAGTCAGAAATCCGTCAGGTGAATATGAATATGTGTATTCAGATTCCATGTACATAGATTCATCCTCTACTTTCATAGAAACGGCATATCTAACCGGAACTCCGTTATCACCAAATTCAAAAAACCCTTCTGTTTGTGGAACTTCCGGGTCCGGGTCAATGAATTTAATATTAAGTACTTTCACTTCTGCCTTTTTGTAATTTGTAAATTGAGAGGCATGGAATGGCAGCGCAAATACGGGAATAGAAAGTTGAGCATTGCAAGCTATTGAAAATATTAATGTTATTGAAATGATGAATAATCGTTTCATAGAGTTGTTTTTTCAAAGATAGGAAATTGCTGTCGGCATAAATTTATTCACCTTTCACATTCGTTCATTCACCCATTTAAATTTGGATGTCGCCAATATAGGAGATGAATTAGGTATGTGTTCTTATACTTTTATTAAAATTTTTAACAATATGAAAAAGAGAACAATTCTGGCAGCACTTTTTGTGGCTGCGGTTTCAATCCATCCATCAGGTGCTCAGGTGAACCTGAACAAATTAAAGGACAAGGGGCAAGGTGCGGTTGATAAAGCCAAAGAAAATAAGAAGGATAAAAAAGACAATGAGGCTTCTTCTTCCTCTTCTTCGGCTTCAGCTTCTAAATTTGACAGTGGTCTGAGCGGTGCTGATTTGGCAGAGAAAGGTGATGCATTATATGATGCCGGTAACTATTCTGAAGCCCTTGCGCATTATGAAGAGGCAGAAAAGCGCGGTTATCAGGATGGCGAGATGCGCATGAAGATGAACAAGTGCCGTGATGCTGCCGACCCTGCCAAGCAGGAAGAAGAAAAGAAAGCGATGGCTGATGTTGATCAAAAGATGAACGCCATGGAGAAGATGAAATATCATTTGGAACCGGTTGAAGACGGCGGAATGTCTTCGGCCACCCACGGCAAATACAAAAATCAAATCGTATTCTCAAAATCGCATATTGATAAGGGTGCTGAAAATGAAGGGTCCTTCACCAATAACTTTACACTTGCCGACCATATATATTCCAGAATTTATTTGGATAAATCTTTAACCAATCAGGGTCATGCCATAGGTGTTCCTTCCTATAATCAGCAGTTTTGGTATCGGTATACAGTAGAGGGCTTTAAGCACAATGACCTTATAGGTAATCAAATAAATATTAACGCGTATTGGGAAGGTGATATGCGCGATAAATGGACTACCTTTCAGGTAGCCATGTCACCCGAAGAAAAATGGGTAAAAGATTATCCATCAACTGAATTGATGACTTTCTGGGAACAGATGTATTATTTGCCTGAAGGATCTTATAAAGTAAAACTGGAAGTGATTTTTGATGTGCCTGAAGATAAGGTGGATGAGAAAAATTCATTGAACAGTTACATGTACACAACAAAGTTTGGGGCTGAACGTGTGGTGGCTACCGGAACATATACCATCAATGTTAAAAACAGCGATAAACTTGCCTTTAGTAAAAGAGTAGGCAAGAATTTACCTGCTCCGGCTAAAACCGATGCAGCTCTTGAAGCATCCATGATAAAAGCTGTAACCGGGCAGTGGGATGGCCAGACACCTGTTAAGGCAGCTATTTCCGCTGCGGACTGGGTTTATCAGCGGGATGTTTGGGGTAATATTACGCATCGCACTATTACGGCCAATGTGGTTTTGAAATTTGAAAAGGAAAATGTATACAAGGTGTTTCACATGAGCTTTGGACAGCAAAACCAGGGTGGCGACAAATATGGTATTACCTACTACAATGGTGAAGCAAGTTTTGATCAGTTCCTTATTGCAAAAGAGCTGATTGGTAAATAACTCGTTACTCCAGAAGTACAAACCCCGCCCAATACAGGGCGGGGTATTT
>CAYMSG010000601.1:0-1921 GCA_964392955.1 uncultured Chitinophagaceae bacterium
ACAGTCAACACGGAGTACACCGGAAATTCCTGAAGGAATTTCGGGTACTCCGATAGATGTTGGGTGCTGGGCTTATTTTTGTTTTAATATTGTCAATACTTCGTTGAACCACTCTTTTGAATTAAAGTCTAAAATTACATTTGGTTGAACACCTTTTCCGTCAATAGCTTCGTTTGGTATTCTACGTGAACGTGTTGTTGAATAACCTAATGTCAAAGGCATACATTCAAAGTCAACCATTCGCACATTGGAATAGTCCAAAACTCCCATAGTATGATGTCCTGCAAGAATTACTTTTGAACTTTGTCGTGCTTCTATTAAAAATTGTTCCGTTGAACTTCCGCAATCTTCGTCAATTAAGATAACTACTTTTTTCGTTGTCGGATAAAATGTTTGTAAAGTGTCGGTATGGTCTTCAAAAATATTTACCATTTGATTGGGCTTTTCTTTCATTTTTGCAACAATGTCCGAAATGTCGTTTCTTACGCTTTTAGGTAGTTTTGGGTTGTCGTCTATGACACGTTGCCACGCTTGTGCGTTGTCGGGTGTTGCATACACATCAACCCCCACTTTTTTTATAGGTTGAGTGTAAATATATGGCATTAGTGGACTGTATGAAAAATCACTGCCTCCACCATTGTAGCGCAGGTCTATAATTAAGTATGGTTTTGTCTTTAATTTTTTCTCGTTTGCTTTAACAACTGATTTAATTTTCTTGGCAAAGTGGTCGTCAAACGATTTTATGCGAATGTATGCTGTGCTGTCATTTACATCTCTGTAAGCGGCAACTGTGTTAGAAGTTTCAATGTCGTTGTATGGCTCAAATCCTTGTGGTTTTTCTGTTTTCGCATTTTCTTTTAAATAATCTCCGTTACTAAATGCACCGTTTTTGATTTCATATTTTTGAAAATTAGGGCTGTAATCAGCATAATATAAAATGCCTTCAAAATTATTTTCGGCAGTTTGCTTTAACTCTAATTTTACCATTCCTGCCGTCCAATTTTTATTTTGCGAGTTGATGATGACACCTGCATAATCACGAAAATTAGTTGGCGATTTAATTAGAGCAATTTCATAGTTTTTGCTTGATGAAAAATAAATTCCCTCAATATCGTCTTGTGTTTTTTTTCTTAATTCATCAATCTTTTCAGACGAAAGCATAATGGTTTCGGGAACAAATGTTGCATTTTTTTTAGGATTAGGCATTAAATAAACGTGTTTGTCGTTAAAGTAATTCAGCCAATTTTGAATATAAAAACGACAATAGCCTGTTTGTGTTACGTCCTTTGTTTTTTGTTGCATTTCTTTTGAAAATGCGTCATATTCCGTTTGTTTATTAGCATTGACAATTTTGTCAGCAAAACCCGCATAATTTCTTTCCATATAATTTTTTACGAATAGAAATTCTTGCTCGCAGTCGCAAGTTTGTTGTGCAAAAATTGTCTTGCAAAACAAAAAATAAATTATGGTAATTATTTTTTTCAATGTCAATTTTGTTTTTTACAGTGTCGTTTTAGCCTTGCACCCAACGGTTACGTATATGAAACGTTTGGCAATTCGAAGCACTGTCCTGTCAAGCTACAATTACTTTTGATAAGAGCTAAAACGCTCGATAACCCACTGATTGCCAAATGTTTTATATACGATGTTACCATTTGTTAGTTTTTAATTCGTTTATTTCTTCTTTCGTTAGTCCAGTCAACTTAATTATTATTTCAATTGACAATCCTTCTTTCAATCCATTTTTTGCAACTTCAATCTTTCCTTTCTTCTCGCCTTTCTCAAATGCTGTATTCTGTACGTTAAATATGTCTCTGTATGCGTTTATACTTGCTTCATACTGCTTGTATTCTTCTGGTTTTAACTTTGCAATTTCTGCTGTTTCAAAGTCTCTAATTTCCCCTACAAGGATTGTATTTGG
>CAYMSG010000602.1:0-1912 GCA_964392955.1 uncultured Chitinophagaceae bacterium
ATCAAAGCAACAGAAGGAACCGGCAGCACCGATTCATACTTTAAACGTAATTGGCGGAAGGCGAAAGAAGCAGGTATAACAAGAGGTGCGTATCATTTTTTTATTGCATCCAAAGACGGCACACAACAGGCACGTCATTTTATTTCGAATGTTAAACTGTCTCCGGGTGATCTGCCTCCTGTGTTGGATGTGGAACAAAAAAACGGCACCAGCAAAGCCATCTTGCAGCAACGGGTAAAGGCTTTTTTATATGCGGCTGAACTTGCGTATGGTGTAAAAC
Source organism: uncultured Chitinophagaceae bacterium (assembly GCA_964392955.1). GTDB lineage: Bacteria > Bacteroidota > Bacteroidia > Chitinophagales > Chitinophagaceae > Lacibacter. The sequence continues at coordinate 281 of CAYMSG010000602.1, forward strand.
CCATTATTTATACCAATGCAGATTTTTACAAGCAATATCTCAAAGGAGAATTTGATGAGTATCCACTTTGGGTGGCGCATTATTTGCGGCCACTGGCGCCACGTATTGAACGCCACTGGCATTTCTGGCAGCACAGCGAAAGTGGTCGTGTAAACGGTATTGCAGGAAAAGTAGATTTCAATGTATTTAATGGCGACAGTACTGAATTTGAAAAACTGCTATTGAAATAATTACTTTTGCAGCACCGGCAGTGTAAACAGCATATTGGAAATTCTTTACAGACCGTAAATAAAAATGAAACAGATGAAAAAAATCTTATTGTTAGCAGTTGTAGTTTTTTCGTTCAATTGTTTGATGGCGCAGAACAGAACGACAAACAGTCCGGACTATAAAACAGCCATTGGTGTAAAACTATGGGCGGGCGGAGGTGTATCGCTCAAAACATTTATCAATGAACGTAATGCACTCGAATTTATCGGATACTTTGATCGTTTCGGCACACGCATTACCGGTTTGTATGAAATCCATGGTAACCTCAGTTCAGAAGGTTCGTTGAAATGGTATGCGGGGCCGGGTGCACACGTTGGTTTGTACCGTGGTATTACCGCTGTAGGTATTGATGGTGTGATAGGGATCGATTATAAGTTTAATAATCTTCCGTTGAACCTTGCCCTCGACTGGCAGCCGAGTGTTGAACTGGGTAGTGGTACACGGAATGGCTTCAATGGTAACTGGGGTGGGTTTGCGATTCGCTTTACGTTGTAAGAAAACAAAATCAATGAAATGCTGTTGTAGTACTTTACAACAGCATTTTTTTGTTTGTAACTTTCCCTAAAATTGATTTGCTATGAGTGGCATGGAACCGGAAGCCCAGGAGTTTTTAAAACGGATCGTACAAACTGTGTCGGTGGGTATGTTATTCCTGCTCTTACACATGACGTTTGGCTTGTATCTTAACTGGGCTTTTTTTGAAGGTAGTCCCCGACTTGGTAATATTATCTACTACATTGTTTTTCTTGCTTCGCTTGCAGGGTTGATTTATTTCTATTACAAGTTGTGGAAAGGGAAGTTGTAAAATGAACCGGAGGTTTTGTGTACTCCGCATTATCGATTTTTTAACTGCTGTGATCAGCAACAATTACCCATTCACCGTTTATTTTCCGGAACAGTAAGGTGTGATGTCCGCCAATATCTCCTTCTTTGGGTCTTGCTAGTTTCCATTGTCCGATTACAAAATAGGCATCTGCAGAAATACGTTTCAACTGAATGAATGGAAAGCTGAGTGTACCCATTGCATCCTTGCCGGGATAGCCTTTCTTATAGTTTTCCAGTGTATTACTGTAGCCATACGTAATGCCGCTTTTTCCGATGAACATTAATGAATCGTTGTTCCAATAGCCTTTCATAAACTGTTCCAGATCGCCATTGTTCCAGTGTTTGGTTTGTACATCAAGAATACTGCGGATCAGCTGCTCATCGTTTTTTTGCGCAAAAGCTGCCATTGAAAACAGCAGAATCGGGAGAAGGAGTAATTGTTTCATGGATTGAATGTAACTAAAATTGAGTAGTTATCGTTTGGCCGCTAGGAGAGGCCTGACTAATAAAAAAAGCACAGACTGCATGTCTGTGCTT
>CAYMSG010000603.1:0-1910 GCA_964392955.1 uncultured Chitinophagaceae bacterium
TCAACTGCTTTTTGTCTTATCTGAAACCACTTCGTCATGTTTTGCAGGTGTTCCTGTGGTGGAGCTGCAGTGCGGTTGTAATCGGGCAATAAAAGCCAGTCGCCTTCCCAGTTGCCGATCAAAAATGTTTTACCGGAGTTGTTGTAGGTCTTCAAGAGGTAGGTAGCAAAATCGAACATTTCATCATACAAACGTTTCTCCTGTTCGGCATTAATACCTTTCTTCCAATTGATACCGGTCATAGTATGTACCCATGTAAAAATGTATTTGAAATCCATGTCAACTACTTTCTTGTATTCCGGTGAAGCGTTGAATAACTCTAAGGTAGTAGACGGTTTCTGATCGATGGTCAAAGCATAACTTTTCGGCGAGTTAGGACCTAATGAAATTTTCAGGATGTTTGATCCCATACCCCGCACATGCTTTGCCTGTTCCAACAATATGGATTCGTTTGTAAACTGGTATTGGCCACCGATGGTATTGGTACCCAAAATAAAATTATATGGCTCCATCGGTTTGATGCTATCGTACGGAACAATCTTTTGTCCTTGAGCAACAGTAAACAGCAAAACGCAAACAGATAGTATAACAGACTTCATCATGTGATTAGTTTTTAATGGATACAGTTCCTGTAAGATTATAACCGGCTACTTTTATTTCTTTGATTGCTTTTGTATCAACAGGTTCAAGCAAAATGGTTTTCTTTTCACCGGGGAGTAATGTAAAATACCCGTCGCTGAAATAAGCCGGCAGTACAATTTGTGCTGCGTTATCCAGTGCATCTAACTTGATACCAACAGCCGGATGTTTGGTTTTATTTTCCAGTTCAATTTTGATTTGTCCACTTGCAAGACGTGTTGCTTTTGAAGAAAGCGTTACAACAGGCAACTGGTTGAATGCTTTAAAATGACCTGTTGCTGTATTGGCTTTCCAATATTCATTGGCAGCCAGCACATTCCCTTTTTTATCTTTTATGGAAAGACGTACCAAATAATTAGCAGGCAAGCTGGCTTCATCCAATGTTGCTGTAAACACATCGGTTTTTGCATTTGCCTGAATAGCAAGAGGAGCAGTTTTGTTTTGCAACAGTTTTCCATCCATCGTGTATACTTGCATCACAGCCATTGCGTCCTTCACGTTGTTCAACGAAGTATTCACAGTAATTACCTGGTTGTTGTGCAGATTCAGCTGAATATGCAAAGGTTCGCATCCTTTCTTCGAACCGTAAAACGAACCATGTGTTTGAAAATCCCATGAATAGATTTGCCAGATCATGCTTGGCCATGCAGGATGACTCATCCACAATAACACACCGCTGCTATTGTTCCATAATTTATTATTCCATGCTTCAAAGATGGCCCTGTGACTGTCGTAATTGATGAGTTGAATCTTGCGGTTAAAATCATCAAGACTATTCGAAACCCCATACAAACTGTCTGCTGTATGCAGATAGCCTTCGAGGTTTTGATTATTGGTGTGCAGATCGTGGTAATGCCATACATCATTGATAGGCCACTGATCTTCGGGTGCTATAAACTTGCGGATGGTGCTGGCTTCTGGAACAGAGAACGTACCGATTTCTGTTGTAAAACCATCACCTTGTTTGGTGAAGTAATCTTTGTTGTTGACAAAGAAATGCCAGGGACCGCTTTGCCGCAGATTGATTTCTCTTGAATTGCCAATGTAATGCCGGGTACCATCTTCTTTTGCAATTTGTGTTGCCAGATCGTTTTCAATACCTGCCGGTGCATAGCCTTCGTTTCTCGGACACCAGATCGCAATGGATGCATGATTGCGGTAACGCTTAATCATGTCTAAACTGTTGTCTAAAAACAATTGATCATCGCTTGGATTGAGGTTGAAGCCTTCGGTACTTAGCCAGAAATCATTCCACACCAACATGCCGTATT
>CAYMSG010000604.1:0-1908 GCA_964392955.1 uncultured Chitinophagaceae bacterium
CTGGTTTCGCCAGCGCTTCTTTGTTGTAAACAGCGGTCCACGTAAAACGGTTGCCATTTACATCATCACCAACGCCGCTCCACAAATTACCATTGGCAATACCGCTTAAGCGAATGTTGTTACGGCTTCCTTTTGCATCAGGAAAATTCAGCTTCACCTGTTTGCCATCAAATGTAAAGCGGCCGGTAAGTGTATCGCCTGCAATTACATTGGCTGCAGTGCCGCTGCTAACATCCAGTGTGTACGTTTTTTTGCCACCCGGAGTATTCACCGTTAATGTATAAATGCCTTTTACATCGTTCCACAATTCTTCTTTCACAGCATATTTTTCACCCTGCACCCAGTTTTGGTAGATCACCGTTTTTTCAGAAAAGATGGGGCCTGAAGTAATAAGGAAGTTGGCTACTTTCCCTGCATCAATACTGCCAACCTGGTCGTATACCCCTAACATGGTTGCAGGAATTTTGGTTAATGCTTCCAATGCTTTTGTTTCACTTAATCCGTATTCAATTGCTTTACGGAGGTTTGCCATAAACTGGCGTGCATCACGCAGATCAGAAGTAGTTAAGCAGAAGTTGATGCCTGCTTTTTCAAACATGGCAGCATTGGCCGGTGCCATTTCCCAATGTTTCATATCGGCTAACGACACAAAGCGTGCATCATGCGGATCTTCAATATCCATTGCTGCCGGATAATTCAACGGAAGAATAAATGTAGCTTTTGTTCCCGCCATTTCATTGATACGCTGGTATTCGTTACCACCTGCTTTCATGATATACTGCACACCAAACTCATCACCAATTTTATCGGCACGTACAACCGCCCATTTATCATTGGCTTCAAATATCTGCGGCAGGTTTTGATGTTCGTTCCAGAAACGGAGTGACAGATTCACCCCTTCAGACAGAGGGTTGTTTTTATACCACTGTGCATCGAGATAGGTCTGGCGAAGCAATGCAATAGAACCCATCAGCGAACCTGGATACGATTGTGTGGAAGTTCCTTTGCTGAATGAATAATGAGCCGATGCTTTTTCTTTCAATACGGCTTTGTTGTCTTTGTCATCGGCCAGTGTTACAAACACACCGGTACCCCTTGCAATACCATCACGCTGGTGTGTAAGTACAGAACCAAAACCAACATCACGCAGGGCTTTTCCTTTTGTGTTATCAGCCGTAAAGATGCGAACACCCTGTACATCGGTACGGATCGCCTGGTTCCATCCGTATGCGCCTTTTTGATTGGATGTAAGCTGCGCAGGCGCATTGAAATTGAAACCACCTGCAGAACGTTGTGGTGCAGCAATGCCATAATCGGCATATGCATCTACAAACGATGGATAAATGTACTTGCCTTTACAGTCAATAATTACTGCATCGGGTGGAATGCTCACGTTTGTTCCAACGGCTGTAATTTTTCCGTCTTTGATAACAAGTGTTGCGTTGTTCAATGTACTGGACGCATCTTTTACAATGGTTGCGTTGGTAAAAGCATACGAGCCACTGCGGGGATCGGCTACGCCGTTTACAGGAAATGTTTCCTGCGCCCCGGATACTGCTGCTGCCAGCAATAGCCAGGAAAAGAGGACTAATCTTCTCATGCTGTAGTTGATTTTTTTAAATGAAGGGCTTAAGGTAAGCCAAAATCCAAACCGGAAATCGAAGATTGGATGAGTGGAAGAATGTTGTTTTCAGTGTAAACGATTGTAAGGCAATTGATGACGCAACTTTTTTATTTCTCTGTAAAAGGTTTTTATATTAAATTATGCTCTGATATGAGCCCTTATCCCGTTGCAGTATTTCAACTACAAAAATGGTAAAGTTTACCGCTGTCTAAATACATTTTGTACTACAAGGGGGGTAAGGGTATTGATTTACTTTTGTACTGTATCCAATATTAATGAATAGT
>CAYMSG010000605.1:0-1908 GCA_964392955.1 uncultured Chitinophagaceae bacterium
ATGACTGAAGTGGATCACGAAAAATAACAAAAGAAGTGTGCCCAGCAAACCCATGCTGCGACTGTACCACTTGCTTCCTTTATTTCCCATATCAACGGCATAGCCTGTTGAGCGTGCTTTTTGATTTTGCAGCGTAAGCATATACCCCTGCACAATGTGCAAAATAATACCTGCCATTAAGCCAACTTCCAAAATCCGGATAAGAACGGTAGAAGCCATGAAATGTGCTGCTTTGTTAAACATCTGACCATTGTCATCAGGGTTAAACAAATCAGCAAAAATGGTAGCATTAATACTTACGTGAATAATTAAAAAGGAAATAAGAAATAAGCCCGTAAGGCCCATCACTAATTTTTTACCAATTGTAGAAGTAAACATCTGCTTGAACGTCATATCAAAATAGTTTTGGGAAGCCGTTGCAAATTTAGGGTATGAACAGTTCCAAAATGCAATAAGTATGATTTATACAATAAAAAATGCCCCAGTAACAAGGGCATTGAAAAAGACAGTTGTATTGAATAAATTACTAAAAGCGGATACCGATAGTTAGTCCGGCTCTTACGCCGGCCCAGGGACCATCTACAATAGCTCTTACATTGTTTGCAGATACATCAGCTGTGATGTTTGTGAGCGGAAGTTCAAAATCATTAATAATATTTCTTATTTCATTCTGTTCATTTGCAGTTAAAGCTGGTGAAGGTGTACCACTTAAGGTTCCGCTGCTTGTACCATAATGTCCGCCTAAGATCCACCAGTCAAGTGTAACAACTTTGCCAAGCTGCCATTGTGCCCCAAACATCAATCCGCCGCTGTGGGTGGTAACATCTCCTTTTAATCTGATGGTTTTGGTGCCACCGGCATCTGCATCAAATTCAATGGGCAGTTCTTCTGAATTAAACCTGGCAAACCGGTAATAAGGAGCAATATAAAAACCACGGCCATATCCTTTTTTGCTCAGGTAAAAGCGCAACTCGGGTGTAACAGCAAAATTGCCGGCTTTAAAATCATTGATGGCCTGTGTAACCTGTGGATCACCAGAACCTACTGCTTCGATGATATTATCTTTAAACGGTAAACCGCCTGTTGGCATAGTGCGTACTCCCAATGCAACCGAAACACGTTTGCTCAATACCCGCTCGTATTGAAATGAATAGTTTTTTAAGCCCAGTGCCATCAGGTTTATCTTCACAATATTTTTCTTGATCTCCGCTTTTTGTTTCGGAGCTTCCGATGGCTGTTGTTTAGATCCCCCCGATTGTTGATCGAGACTTGACTGAGCGTTAAGCAAAGTGGTACTGCTGCAAAACAAAGCGGCGAGCAGCAGGAGGCGATTACGTTTCATACGATTCTGTTTTTGAAATGTGGATGAAGTTGATGGGTAAAATTGCAGTTTCTTTTTCCAACAATCTATACCTACAAGGGGGTATTTTTCTCCAACCTGACAACTATACTTCGAGGCGCTTGTTCAACTCGCCATCAATTTTTTTGAACAGGTGGTAGGGTTTGTAGATACGCCAGTTATCCAGCTCCATTAATTCAAGATAACGGTTGAGTTTAAGTTTTTTAAAATCGTACTGTGTCTGCTCGGGCATATTGAGGATAATGGTCCAGCCATTTTCGTCAATGCATTCTTCATACCATTCTTCGTAATAATCTTTTTCGCTGCTGTGAAAGTTGAGTACACTTTCAGCAATGAGTATGAACTTGTAAATACCTTCTGCCATCAGTTTATCGATCACTTCCCGTTTCAGTTCCATGATATCGTTTTCGATAGCATCGTTCCACTCGCCGATCATTTCAATGATAGCATATTTCTCTGCATAATCAGCAATCAGTATTTTAAGGTATAAGGTGCGGCTGCCAAACTCATCCCATTGGGGATGGATATAGTAGTTGTAAACGGTATGC
>CAYMSG010000606.1:0-1900 GCA_964392955.1 uncultured Chitinophagaceae bacterium
TCAAAGCAGCGATGCTGCAACATTTTTTCTTCTGCGATCTGCGGACTTACATCAATCTGTGGTTCGGTTTTAATGATCTGTGTTGGCGGATGGCAATGATAGAGCAGCGAATAATCATCACTGAATCCTTCAGTTGAAAATAACTGCTCGCTGTACAAACCACCATCGGGCTTGCGAAACTGTGTATGACGTTTGTGTGGAATATTTCCCAATGTATAATAATGTGCCATAAACCCTCTGACTCCCTGAAGGGAGAATATTTTAGTTAATAATATTCGTAGTGGACGAAAGAACTCAAGGTAGTAATGATATAAATACAAAGAAGCGTCACTTTATAAAAAATGATAGCTCCTGATCAATGGGTTGAAAGTTCAAGGGTGGCGAGCAGAAAAATATATTTCCACTTCCGTTTATCGATCCAGTATGTGAAATTGCGGAAGTAAGGCATCAATCTTTTTTTATCAGGTTGATTAAAATCAACTTAGCCACTTTTGGATCAATGATGACTGTATCGTGTTCAAAATCCAACTTGATTCTCCACTTCTGCATAGTAGTAGCGCCAATTACAACCTCTTCCGATAAATTAGGTACTACCAGAAACTCATCGCTTAACCGGATATCGTCCTTATAAAAATCAAGTGTTATACGCTCCCGGATTTCCATAAATACATGTTCGCTGGCGGTGGCGAGTTTCATGGGCGTATGCAAGGGTGTAAAGATTTCCAGTTCTTCAGCCCGGTCTTCATTGATACAGGAATAAGTTGCACCACTATCGAATAGTGCGTACAGGTTCTTTGAACTTTTTGAACCCTCAAACAATAATGGTATTCTCAGTATCATTGCAGTTCAAATTTCGGCATTATTCCGCACAAAAAATAAATTCTTTACTTGACTCATATCGGCCTCATATCAGATACACACGGCTATTTAGACGAAGCCGTTTTCGATCATTTTAAAAAATGCGATGAAATATGGCATGCGGGTGATTTTGGAAATATTGAGCTGGCAACACGTCTGGCTGCTTCGAGCGGTCTGACGCTAAGAGGTGTTTATGGCAATATTGACGGACAGGATGTAAGAACCGTTTATCCCGAACAATTGATTTTTTATTGTGAAGATGTGAAAGTGATGATGCGGCATATTGGTGGTGCACCACCCAACTACAATCCCGGCACAAGAAAGGAATTGCAGCTGCATCAACCCAACCTGTTCATTACGGGTCACTCACATATTTTGAAAGTGATGTATGATGACAAGATCAATTGTCTGCACATGAATCCCGGTGCAGCAGGTAAACAAGGCTGGCACAAAGTACGTACGCTGATACGCTTTGTAATCGACGGATCAGATATGAAAAACTGCGAAATAATAGAACTGGGCAACCGTTGACGCAATTCCCATAGCCGGCAAATTATTTTTGAATTAACTTTCAGAACTAAAACAAACAGCTATGCAACGTCGTGATCTGTTGAAACAAACCGCTCTTACATTGGCCGCCTTCTCGTTTAGCAGAGATCTGTTTGCCGCCGAAGCAGAAAAATTAATACAGCTTCCTGATGTTGACAAAGTCATCAAACTAAGTTCCAACGAAAATCCGCATGGTCCTTCGCCAGCTTCACGCAAGGCCATGCTGGATGCGGTGAATGGCAGCAACCGCTATCCGTGGGATGTTACTACCAAACTGAGAGAGGAGATCGGCGCACTAACGGGACATACCAAAGAACATGTTGTAATTGGAGCTGGCTCCTCAGAATTGCTGGGCTTAACCGCTGTATGGGCTGCACTGCAAAAGGGGAATGCTGTTGCCCCCGACCCTACGTTCCGTTTGTGGATGCCGGCTGCACGTAAAACAGGTCTTGAGATCAAACTTGTTCCGCTCACGGAAAAAAAGGAAACTGAT
>CAYMSG010000607.1:0-1898 GCA_964392955.1 uncultured Chitinophagaceae bacterium
GCATACAACCGGTACCGGAAGGTTTATTTATTCTTTCGAAAGATATTACAGCACAAAAAAAGACGGAGCAGCAAATCCGTGAAACGCAGGAACGTTATTATACACTTATGAACAGTGTAGAAGGTATTGTGTGGGAAGCTGATGCACAAACCCTGGCTTTCAGTTTTGTGAGTCAGCAAGCCGAACGATTACTGGGCTACCCTGTTGAACGATGGATCAATGAACCTGATTTCTGGGCTAATCATATTTATGAAGATGACCGCACATGGGCGATTAACTATTGTGCCAAGAGTACAAGCGAAGGCAGATCGCATCAGTTTGAATACCGTATGCTTGCAGCCGATGGCCGGATTGTATGGTTGCGTGATATTGTTGCTGTAACAATGGAAAATAAGGTTCCTGTCCGTTTGAGTGGCATTATGGTTGACATAACTGAAACCAAAAAAATGGAAGCAGAGTTATCGAAAAAAATGTTATCGCAGCAAAAGTTAACAACAGAAATAACCATTCTGGCGCAGGAAAAAGAGCGGAACGAACTGGGACTTGAACTCCACGATAATATCAACCAGTTACTAAGTGTCGTAAAACTTTATCTCGGCATTGCAAAAAACGAAGAAACCTATAACCGTGAAATCATTGAAAAATGTTTCAATCATTTGGAGGAAGCAATGACAGAAATCCGTACACTATCACATTCATTGGTAACACCAACGCTTGGTAATGATGGGCTCAGGGATGCATTGCAGGATTTGGTTGATAGTGTGCCGCAGACGAATCATATCCGTATAGCTTTATGTGTTGATGAAAAATATGATTCACTGGAAGTGGATAAAAACAAAGAGCTGATGATCTATCGTATTGTACAGGAACAACTGAGCAATATCATCAAGTACGCAAAAGCCAGCGACGTAAGCATTGTATTAAAACCACAACAGGAATCATTATATTTATCTGTTTCCGATAATGGTGTTGGGTTTGATATGCAACAAACAGCCGGCAAAGGGATTGGTTTAAAAAATATCAACAACCGGGTTGAATATTATGCAGGTGAAATGAATATTACAGCTGCGCCGGGTAAAGGATGTACATTGGAAGTGTTTATCCCCCATTAGAAAAGTCTTCCATTCCGCCGTATTTCTCACGCAGCTGAAATGTTGTAACTTCCTCTCTTTATAACTCTTTTCAACGGATTGCTATGAAATACAGCATTCTCATTTTACTCATTACTGCTTTGGCTTGCAACAAACCTGCTGAAAAAAAATCATTGACGCAAGTATTGGCTGCAGGCAAATGGATCGACCTCAGTCATGATTTTTCAACCGAAACAATTTACTGGCCCAATAACCCAACCGGGTTTCAATTGGATACACAATTCAATGGTATTACCACTAGAGGTTTTTATTATTCATCGAATGCGTTCTTTTCTCCTGAACATGGTGGTACACATCTGGATGCGCCTGCTCATTTTGCAAAGGGCAAATGGAGTACCGATCAAATACCCTTGGAACAATTAACCGGTGAAGCAGTTGTAATTGATGTAAGTAAAAAAACAACGAATAACCCTGACTATCAAATTAAGGAAGCAGATGTTACAGATTGGGAAAAGGTCAATGGATCAATTCCGGCAAATGCAATTCTATTATTTCATACAGGTTGGTCTGCCTGTTATCCGGATGCAGCAAAATATTTAGGAACAGCAGCCAAAGGCGAAGCAGCTACCGCCGATCTGCATTTTCCCGGTATTCATCCGGATTTAGCTTCCTGGTTAATGCAAAACCGAACGATCAAAGCAGTAGGTATTGATGTGGCAAGTATCGATTATGGGCAATCAAAAGATTTTAAAACACATCAACTGTTCTACGAAAAAAATATTCCCGGCTTTGAAAATCTTACAAACC
>CAYMSG010000608.1:0-1897 GCA_964392955.1 uncultured Chitinophagaceae bacterium
AAAATATCCGATTGCAGTGTTACCGGCAGAGATGGTGATATGCCGGATATCAAATGGCAATCCGAATGTATTTCCAATAAAGGCTGCCATACCCAGGAAAAAACCAAGCGATACACTACCGGCAATCGATCCCAATTTTTTTTCCACGGTGTTTACCAGCCAGCGTAACTGTCGCTCGCCCAGATAATGCCGCAATGTTGGATGCAGCTGGATGCGTTGCGGCAATTGTGCATACACAACATAGTTTTCTACCCACCCGGCGATCAATCCACTCAGGAATAAAAAGAAACCGGTGAAACAGGCATACAGCAATGCAAGGCTTTGAAACGGATGTTGATTTTGTAACAACCCCAATGCAGTAGTACCGGTTGCAATTTTAGTTCCGGTAATTTCAAAAAACAACATGGCCAGTAAATATGTGAGCGGAAACACCACCAGCAAGTTGCCGGCAAAGGAAGCCAACTGACTTCTTGAAACCTGTGCAATCGTAACAGCGAGGTTATCAAGATCAGGACGTCCTTTCAGTTTTGCACTATCGAGCGAACTGGCTACTGAAGAAGCAGTAAACGCAGGTTGCTTGGTGGCCAGCGTAGAACCTGTTGACTGGATAAGCAAAAAACCAATACTGTAATTGGTACTGTATGCAACTGCCTGCCAAAACGGGGCCAGTGTAACTTTTGCCAGCAGGTTTTTAAAAATGGCAATAAACGAAATGATCAAGCCACCACCCATAGCACTCAGGAAAAGTGCATTGAATTCTTTTCTTGTTTTGGTAATGAATGTTTCTCCTCTCCTGCCTCCATGTTCGGAAATCTGGTAGGCCAACAACCCCATATTCTGCGATAAAAATTCCTTTACACTGTTTTTCCTGTTTTGATTGCGTACAACCGTAATGAAATAAGTAATAAAACGATCCACATCAAACCGGTTATCATTATCAATGGCATCGAGTAACATAAACATCCGCTCTACATGTTGTTCCATGCGTGTAAGCAAAAAAGTTTCAGCCAGGCTGGTACCTGCTTCTCGTCGTTGCTCTTTGATCCACTGGATACTTTGCAAACAATTGTGTAATGCTTCCGAAATACCGGCAGCAATTATTTTTTCATCGCTCAGCGGATGGGCTTTTTGTTTTCGTTCAATTAATAAATTCACCAGCCGGTTTTGTTCCATAAACGGGAACACAGCGTCGTTCACCGCACTGTGCTGCCTTGTCACTTCTTTTTCCAAACCCATCATGGCCAACCGGTACGACAGCACCTGCATAGAATGTATCAGTTGCGATGTAAGTGCAGGCTCCGATAAATTCACTTCGATCCCGATCCGTTCAAAAAACGATTTCCATAATGCCGGATCGATTTTTTCCATCCACACATAATCATTCCGTTTGTAAAAAATACGTTCAATTACAAACAGGAAATCCGTTGGCTTTAATAATGCAGGAATAATTTTATGTTTCACTTTTGAACTCAGCTCCTGGATGAACCCTCTTGAACTCAACAAGCCGCTCTCAGTTAATGCAGTCGTAAGATTGCTTCCGGTAAACTGTGATAACAAAGCCTTGCGAAGTGAAAACAGTAACGAATGATCTTCCTGTAACTGAAATAAAAATGCTTTGAATTTCAGTTCGATGTCTTCTGTGTTTGTAACATCTGCCGGTCGTATTTTACGGAACAACTCAACCAGGAAATCCAGTCCCCGGTTGGTGGAATGGATAGACAGCACAACGGCTTTGCCTTGCTCATCTGGTTGTTTCTTCCCGGGCAGTAGTTTGAATTTCATACAATTGAGTAGCTGCGAACGAATATATGACAAGTAAAGCGTGTTGTAAGTTGCCTCTATGCTATCAACTAATTATTTTTTTTACTTCTTCTTTTTATAAATTTGTGGTTTATGG
>CAYMSG010000609.1:0-1885 GCA_964392955.1 uncultured Chitinophagaceae bacterium
TTGAGGTGGTTCGTTTTCTTCCAGCACTTCTTTCAGGTATTTTTCCAAACGGGAAAGTGAATAGATGACCGAACGTGGAAACTGCTGGTTAAATACAGCCTGGTTGAGCACGTTCCCATTGATGGCATTGCTTTGGTAATGTTTGAGATGCAGTTCGTAACCGGACAATGATAACAACAAATTGCGCCAGTAGAAAATATCTTTGTGATCATCGAGTTCAAAATTTACCAGCTCAAAATGTTTATAGGTAATATCGGCAGTAAGCACGGCCCGTTCAATAAAACGACCGAGACTCATAAAGTTCCAACCCATACCACGTGGCATCGTAGTATCAGTAACACCAACATAGGTAAGACATAGTTTCAACAGTCGATCAATGGTTGGTAAAGCTTCTGCACCCGCCAGCTTTTTTTCCAAACCCGATTGATTAATGGTATGATACAAAAGATTAACTTCTTCCCACACTTCTTTGGTGATATGATCCTGCATACCTCTTGCATTTTCCCTTGCTTTGTTGATAATACAACGCAACGAATTTGAATTCGACTGCCGCAGAATAATGTACTGCAGTGTATTGGCCGATGAATGTTCAAGCTCTTTTATTTCATCGTTTGAGAGCTGGCCGAATGTTTCCAATACTGGCCGCCACGAATACACATCGTACGAACCTTTGTCGAGCGACAGTACATAATTGGTGAGTAATACACGCAGCAATCCTTCGGCCCGTTCCATATAACGGTTCATCCAAAACATTGAATCGGCAACACGGGATAACATGTATAGTGTTTGATTTTAGATTTAAGATTTGTTTCCGGTTAAAAGTTTGTTTGTGTAGTATCTCCTACTTGCAACCAGCAACCTGTTACCTGCAACGTTTTTACTTCGTGCCTCGTACTTCCAACTTAGTCTACCACCCAGGTATCCTTACTTCCCCCTCCCTGCGATGAGTTAACAACCAGTGAACCTTCTTTCAACGCAACACGTGTTAAACCACCGGGAACAATTTTTACACCATCAGGTCCACACAATGCATACGGACGAAGATCTACATGTCTTGCACGCAACTGTCCATCAATAAAACAAGGAACTGTTGAAAGTTGAATAATAGGCTGTGCAATAAATTCCCTCGGGCTTTTTTCAATTGCGTTGATGAACAACCGTATTTCTTCATCACTTGCTTTGTTGCCCATCAGCATACCATAACCACCACTTTGATTGGTACGTTTCACCACCATCTTGTGTATATTTTCAAATACATATTTACGTTCATCTTCATTACTCAACTGATAGGTGGGGACATTTTGTAAAATGGGATCTTCATTCAAATAATACTTGATCATAGCCGGCACATAAGCATACACCGCTTTATCATCAGCCACACCATTTCCCACAGCATTGGCAAGAGCAACCGTTCCTTTTCTGTAGGCACCCATAATACCTGGCACTCCCAGCATACTGTCGGGCTTAAACAACAATGGATCCATGTACTCATCATCAATGCGGCGATAAATCACATCTACCTGTTGTAACCCGCCGGTTGTTTTCATGTACACTTTGTGGTTGTCAATCACAAGGTCTCTTCCTTCAACCAACTGAATCCCCATTTGTCGTGCAAGAAATGTATGCTCGTAGTAGGCAGAGTTATAAATGCCGGGGGTTAATAATACAACGGTTGGATTAGAGACAGGTCTCGGCGATAATGCCATTAAATTATTATGCAGTAACAACGGGTAATTATTCACCATCCGTACGTTTGCCTTGGCAAGTAAATCTGGAAACAGGCGTTTGGTTACTTCCCTGTTCTCCAGCATATACGATACACCCGATGGCGTACGCAGATTATCTTCCAGAATATAAAACGTACCATCCTCGCCACGTATCAGAT
>CAYMSG010000610.1:0-1870 GCA_964392955.1 uncultured Chitinophagaceae bacterium
GTTTTAAAGTATTGCTGTCGGCCACCGCTTTTCAAACGGATGATCAAACATTCAAGCTCATCGCTTTCCAAAACGTAAACGAAGCATTGGATGAAAATGAAGCAGAAGCATGGCGCAAACTGTTAAGTGTAATGACACATGAAATCATGAATTCTGTTGCACCTATTTCTTCGTTGGCAGAAACATTAAAGAACAGGCTACATCAGAGTGTGGAGCACTTGCAGAATAAAGAAGGTTCAGTTGATGACCTGGCGCTTGGCATTGAAACCATTCAACGCAGAAGCGAAGGCTTACTGAAGTTTGCTGAAACCTACCGTAACCTCAACAAGATCACAACGCTCAACAGTAAAAAAATATTAGTTCGGGATCTGTTTGAAAACCTTAACCAGTTAATGCAGCCAACACTTGAGCAGAAACAGATCGAACTGGATATTATTCTGAAAGACCCTGCCATTACACTGCTTGCAGATATCAACCTGCTGGAACAGGTATTGATCAATTTACTGGTAAATGCCATTGAAGCGGTGAAGGATAAACCCAATCCGCAGATCATACTCACCGCCAGCACAACAACATCCGGTAAAACCATCATTAAAATATCCGATAACGGCAGCGGTATGAGTGCTGAAATTTTAGATAAGATCTTTATCCCCTTCTTCAGTACAAGAAAAAACGGAAGTGGCATTGGCCTCAGTCTTTGTAAACAGATCATGTTATTGCACAAAGGGAATATCCGAGTCCAAAGTAAAGAAGGCGAAGGCAGTTCGTTTTTGCTTACGTTTTAATTCGTCTAATTCCATGTTCGTTTGATTGTTAATACTAAGTTCATACAGAAACTTCATCTTCATGAAAAGAAACTGTGCAAATAAACGCCCGTTCATTTGGTAAAGACTTTTTGTGGGGTGTGGCCATTGCTGCCGCACAAAACGAAGGTGCATGGAATGTTGACGGACGTGGTCCTTCTATCTGGGATGTATTTGCACGCCGACAAGGAAAAATAAAAGGCAACGCTAAACCAACGGAGAATTGTGATTTCTACCATCGTTACAAAGATGATCTGCTGCTGGTAAAAGCTTTAGGCTTTACTGTCTTTCGTTTTTCATTTTCCTGGAGCAGAATATTTCCTGAAGGTATTGGCAAAGTAAATAAAGAAGGTGTTGCTTTTTATCATCGCATGATCGATGAATGTTTGCAGCTGGGTTTAACTCCATTCGCCACACTCTATCATTGGGATCTGCCACAGGCATTGCAAAAAGAAGGCGGCTGGACAAGCGTGCACATGCAAAAATGGTTTACCCGTTACGCTACATTTTGTGCCGAAGAATTTGGAGACAAAGTAAAGCACTGGATCATCCTCAATGAACCTATGGGTTTTACATCCCTTGGGTATATGCTCGGCAAACATGCACCGGGTAAAACAGGGCTTGAACATTTTTTCCCTGCTATTCATAATGCTGTGCTTGCACAGGCAGAAGGTGGCAGGATGATACGAAAGCATGTGCGGAATGCTGTTATCGGAACAAGTTTTTCCTGCAGTGAAGTTGTACCCTATTCAAACAAACGGGAAGACGTGGAAGCAGCCAAGCGCTTGGATATCTTACTCAACCGTTTATTTATTGAACCAACACTTGGGCGCAATTATCCTAACGAAGACTTTCCTTTAATTGATAAACTGCATTTGAAAACAAAGGCATGGCGCTATACTGAACGGATGCAGTTCGATTTTGATTTTATCGGTCTGCAGAATTATTTCTCTGTAACGGTAAAACACAATTCACTTATTCCATACATACAGGCGAGTGAAGTAACAGCAAAAACCAGAAAAGCCCCGCATACATCATTGGGCTGGGAAATCAATCCTGATTCATTT
>CAYMSG010000611.1:0-1866 GCA_964392955.1 uncultured Chitinophagaceae bacterium
AGATGATGTAGCTGATGTAATCAAAGCCATGCAGGAACAAAGGGAGGGTGCAAAATTATTGCTGTTGGTGAAGTTTCCCATGCATGCCAAGCGGAGCATTCGTGAAGAGTTGAATATTTTATTGCAAAAAGGATTAACCCGTGTGTATAAACGTCCGGAGCCAAAGGGAAAAAAGCAAGCCGAGGGAGAGTTACTGCATATTGAAGACTTACTGGAGCAAACGGATGCCGCATTAAAAAAGGAGTTCAGTTCCGACTACACAATTTATGTATTGATCGATCGCTTGATCAAGAAGGAATTTGATGAAGATGAATTACATCGCATTGGTGATAGTGCAGGTACCGGATTTTATGAAGGGGAAGGGGAAGTGTATTTGGAAGTTGACGGGAAACAGCTTATTCATTTTTCAAACCGGTTTGAATTGGATGGTATCAGGTTTGAGGAACCGGTACCGAATTTATTTTCATTTAATAATCCATATGGAGCCTGTCCAGTATGCGAAGGCTTCAGCCAGGTATTGGGAATTGATGAAGACCTGGTAATACCGGATAAAAGTTTAAGTGTATATGAAGGTGCAGTTGCACCTTGGAAAGGAGAGAAGCTGGGGTGGTGGAGAGAGCAATTTATAAAAGCAACTGCTAAAACAGGGTTCCCGGTTCATAAGGCTGTAATGGATCTTTCAAAAGAACAATACAATCAATTGTGGAAAGGAGTTGGAACAGCGTTGGGTATCGATGATTTCTTTAAAGAAGTGGAACAGAATTTATACAAAGTACAGTACCGTGTGTTGTTGAGCCGCTATCGTGGTCGTACACTTTGTACCGAGTGCGAAGGTTACCGGTTACGTAAAGAAGCACTGTATGTGAAAGTAGCTGGAAAGCATATTGGTGAATTGTGTGAAATGCCTGTGAGAGATCTGAAAGTTTGGTTTGATGAATTGAAGTTGAGCAAATACGATCTGGAAGTAGCCAAACGTATTTTACTGGAGATCAACAATCGGGTACAAACATTACTGCATGTAGGACTTGGGTATCTTACATTAAACCGGTTGGCAAATAGTTTAAGTGGTGGCGAAAGTCAGCGTATACAGCTCACCCGTTCATTGGGAAGTAATTTAACTGACTCACTTTATATTCTTGACGAACCTTCCATCGGCTTACATCCGAGAGATACAGCCAATCTTATTTCTGTTTTAAAAGAACTTCGTAATCTGGGAAACACAGTGGTTGTGGTGGAGCACGATGAAATGATGATGCGTGAAGCTGACTATATTATTGATATGGGGCCGCTGGCAAGTCATTTGGGCGGCGAAGTAATTGCAGAGGGAAATTATGATGCCATCATCAGTAACAAAAAAAGCTTAACCGGAAAATATTTGAGTGGTGCATTAACCATTGATGATTTTGGAAAACCACGCAAGTGGAACCGAAGTATTAAAGTAGAAGGGGCGAGACAGCACAACTTGAAAAATATTTCTGTTGAATTTCCTTTGAATGTGTTGTGCGTAGTGAGTGGGGTAAGCGGTAGTGGTAAAACAACATTGGTAAAAAATATTCTTTATCCTGCATTGAGTAAACTGAAAGGTGAATTTGGCGATAAAGCAGGTATGCACAAACAACTCACCGGCGATATTGATTCTATTGCACAGATTGAAATGGTGGATCAAAATCCCATTGGGAAAAGCAGCCGTAGTAATCCGGTTACTTATATTAAAGCATACGATGAAATAAGAGATGTGTTTGCAGAACAGCCATTAAGTAAGATCAGGGGATTTATGCCAAAGCATTTTTCGTTTAATGTGGATGGTGGACGCTGCGATACCTGTAAAGGTGAGGGAGAGCAGATCGTTGAAATGCAATTCCTGGC
>CAYMSG010000612.1:0-705 GCA_964392955.1 uncultured Chitinophagaceae bacterium
AAGCGTGCACTTGCATTCGAGATGAATGTGTATGGTAAAGACATTACCCGGATCGAAGGAGTTCAAATAAAGGATTTCAGCGAAATGGATCAGCTTCTTCCTCTTTGTGATATTGTATCGATTCATCTGCCGGCAACACCTCAAACCAAAGGATTATTCAATAAACAAATGTTAAGCTATTTGAAGGATGGTGCATACCTGATAAATACATCCAGACAGGACATAGTGGTAGAAGATGATCTTCTTGAAGCAATAAAAGAAAAGAACATACGATATGCCTGTGATGTTTTTAAAGGTGAACCTGAAGGTAAATCCGGTGAAGTGTCCTCCAAACTTCAGAATAATCCTCATATTTATGTTACACATCACATAGGTGCTTCAACGCAGCAGGCACAGGATGCAGTGGCAGAAGAGACTATCAGGATTATAAAACACTTTGTACACAGCGGTGTAATTGACCACTGGGTGAACAGAGCGAAAATAACAGATGCACATTATCAGTTGGTAGTTAAACATTTTGATAAACCGGGAGTCCTGGCAGCCGTGCTTGATGTAATAAGGCAGGGAAATATAAATGTTGAAGAAATTGAAAACATCATTTTTGAAGGTGGCATTGCAGCCTGCTGTACGATGAAACTTAAATCGGCAGTAACAGCTGAAATGCTAAAAACTATGCGTGATAATCCAAATGTCATCAGTGTTAGT
>CAYMSG010000612.1:715-1861 GCA_964392955.1 uncultured Chitinophagaceae bacterium
AAAAAAAGCAAGGGCGATTCAATAATTGAATCGCCCTTCTTGATCTGCAATCTCTTCGGAGAAAATTTATTTGATTATTATCATCTTCTTCGAATCCACAAACAGTCCACTGTTTCCGCTTGCCTGAAGTTGATATATATAAGTTCCAGAAGGCAAACCTGTACCGTCAAAATGATATTTATGATAACCGGCTTCTTTAGACATGTTAACTAAAGATGTGATTTTTTCACCAAGTATAGAATAAATAACTATTTTTACATCAGCTTGCTCTGCCAGGGAATAATCTATAACTGTTGTTGGATTGAAAGGATTCGGATAATTTTGTTGTAAAATAAATTCCGAAGGATACAACACTTCTACGGCTACTTCATTTGAATATTCAAAAGTACCATCAAAATCTTTTTGTTTAAGTCTGTAAAAATATACACCCGGGATTAACTGTTTATCAGAGTAAGAATATGAATTAAATTCAGTAGTTGTGCCTTTGCCTTTTATAAAAGAAACCGGCACATAGGGTGATTTTCCATTTTCGGAATGTAAGAAAGCCCGCTGAACTTCAAAACCGTCATTATTCAATTCCGATGCAGTTGACCAGTTCAAAGTAACAATGTCACCTTTTACTAATCCAGTGAATGAAGTTAATTCCACCGGAATTTCATCCTTAGCCTGTGTGTAAGCATCGTAGGCATCTACTCTACCAGCACCATAACGATTGTCCTTACCCGGATCACCTTTTTCGACAGCAGTCGTTTGAAGAATTCTGCTTACATCAGCAGGTTCCAGATACGGATTTACACCGAGCATAAGCGCAACAGTACCTGCCCAATGAGGAGTAGCTCCTGATGTACCGCTGAAGGATTGATAGCCTCCGCCAATATGTGTTGATATAGTTCCAGCACCGGGAGCAGATACATCGGGTTTTATCAATCCCATAGCGCCTGGTGAAGTGTGATACGGATAATCTCTGTATTCCATAGGCATAACATACGGGTAAGTGGGAAAAGTCTGCTGAATATTTTCCCATGCGGCAGGCCCATAGGGTGAACTTGAGACGATGATATCTGTGCTTGCATTAACATTTGCAGCGCCAATTACAGAACTAACTCCGCCGACAAGTGTTTGGTCAGGATGTACCCAGGGACCCGG
>CAYMSG010000613.1:0-1860 GCA_964392955.1 uncultured Chitinophagaceae bacterium
GCAGAAGATGGAATTGCAACCGGCACCGGTATGGCTGCTGTGTTTTCAACGTTCATGACCTTTCTCAGCAAAGGCGATCATATCATTTCGGCATCAGCAGTGTTTGGTTCAACGCATACGATTCTCACCAAATATTTACCCAAGTGGGGTTTTGAATCCAGTTACTTTGACATGAATGCACCGGAAACTATTGAAGCGTTGATCAAACCCAACACAAAGTTGTTGTATGTTGAAACACCATCGAATCCCGGTTTGGATATCATTGACCTGGAATATGTGGCAGCGATTTGTAAAAAGCACAATATCCTTTTTGTGGTTGATAATTGTTTTGCAACACCGGCTGTACAACAACCGATTCAATTCGGCGCTGATCTTGTTTTGCATTCCGCCACAAAGTTTATCGACGGACAAGGAAGAGTATTAGGTGGAGTTGTAGTGGGACGGAAAGAACTGATACACGATATGTATTTGTTTGTCCGTAATACCGGTCCTTCATTAAGTCCGTTTAATGCATGGGTGTTAACGAAGAGTCTGGAGACATTGTTTATCCGTATGGAAAAACATGCAGATAATGCATTGAAGCTTGCACAACGTTTGGAAGGAAATCCGAAACTCAGTTCCGTGAAATATCCTTTCCTGCCATCGCACCCGCAATATGCCATTGCTAAAAAACAAATGAGCAACGGCGGCGGTATTGTAACCTTTGAACTGAAAGGCGGTATTGAAAGTGGCCGGAAGTTTTTGAATGCCTTAGAGATGTTATCGATGACGAATAATCTCGGCGACAGCAGAAGCATTGCATCACATCCCGCATCAACAACACATTCGAAATTATCGGTTGATGAAAAGAAAGCAGTAGGTATAACTGATGGGCTGGTGCGTATCTCCGTTGGTCTGGAACATATTGATGATATTATTGCAGATATTGAACAGGCATTGAAGAAATGCTGATGGTGTCAGGACGTTGTCAAACGTCACACACCTGTAGATTTTATTTAAACTGTTAAAAAGCGTCATACTGTAAATGACGCTTTTCTTTTATCAATTTTTTTATCGTCTGGCCGCCCTTCGACTTCGCTCAGGATGAGCGGCCTGACTCTGGCGTAAAAAAAAAGCCCCGCCACAAGGACGGGACTGTTATTACCTGATAAAACCAAAACACTCTTTAGCGTGTGGGCATTGTTTCATTATTACCTTTTACTTTTTTCAGTAACATAATATAACCGCAGCACTCTTTATTTTTTTTGTTTACCTGCACCGGTTTGATCATATGCCATTCACTGATCTTTGGCATGTAGCCATAGCTGATGATATTGCCATCCAGTTCGGGTTTTAATTTCTTGTAGAACACCTGCTTCTCATCATAATCGTACATACGCACTTCCTGAATTTTACTGCTGGGGTCGCCAATAAAAATGATATGATACCAGGCACCTTGCGTCATCGGAACAATAACAGGCATTTCAAATTCGCTTTCCATGTTCATGCTGGCTTCTTTCAATACGATGAAACCACTTTGCTCAAATGATTTTTTTAAACTGTCTACCTGTTGTGAAATGGATTGGTTGGTGCAGCTGCGTTGGCGAATAACTTCCTGAGCAGACAAGGTTGTGCCCATGGACACGACGAAAAAGAAGAAAAGTAAGTTTTTCATGCCAGTACGGATTATTAAATTCTTGTTGCTGTTTTTCAGCAGGATTGGGTACGTTTTCACATACAAGATACAGCGAATTATATGATATTGGACTACTTTCAACGGTATGTTTTATTACTACGTACTATCCCTTATTGATTTTATGTGATTTTACCCGTTGAATATACCAATAATTGTGCCCTTGTGCAAGCCTCAGCCTTTATGAG
>CAYMSG010000614.1:0-1844 GCA_964392955.1 uncultured Chitinophagaceae bacterium
CAAAACCTTAAAAAAGAGAAGAATTTGTTTGGTTTTTTGCACAGTTCATGTTATGCGTTCGCCCTTCTGTCCACAGTTGTTTTAATTGTGTGTCGGGGTTTTAGAAGCGTCTGCAAGCCGCAAAGGGGTACAAAGGTTAGCGTAGTGTCAGGCTTTTGTGTGCCTTTGTACCTGTTTGTCGGCTTTTGCGTGGGATGTTTTATCTTGCCAAAAAGTTTTGGTTCAAAACCTTACTTTTGCAACTTTTTTCAAAAAACAAACTGTCGCCGCCATGAGTGAAGAATTATTACAAACCATACCCCAAAAAATTGGGAAATATACTTATTACAGGCTGGGTAGTTCAACACTCAATCAGTTAAAGAATCACGGAATCATTAAGAAAAAGGATTATGGGTCGCTTGGTAACAAAAAGCCTGATGGACTTGTTACATTACACGGTCAAATAAAAGCTGTCGTTGAGTATAAGCTACCAAAAAACTTGTCAACCGTAGCACTTGTTAAGAAGGCTATTAAACAAGAGTTAGAAGTCGCTAAAGCCTTATGTAAAATTTTGATTGTAACTGATGGTAGCAAATCATACTGGGTCAATGCTCTTAATGGTGAATTTATAAAAGACCAAAACGGTAATGATTTGCATACTGTTTTTAATCATGTAATGGTTAAAAACACAAACTCAATTGAATATTTAATTGAGGAAATTGATGGGTCGCTAACAAAGAAAAACTCTGTCATAAGGAGTGCCAAATTAATTGACCCAACACCATTAGCAACTCGTCTATGGCAAACAATATGGGTCGCAACAGGCAAATCGCCAATAAAGTGTCTGTACAATGTAGTTGAGTTGTTTATTTTTAAATTTTTAAGCGATTTGAAAATTTTGCCCGATGATGTTTCTTTTGCTCATGTTTATAAAAAGTCGCTTAATGACCCTGCTGATGCGTTAGATTACTATGCAAAAAATACAAGGGATAAAATTTACAAACTGTTTCCTAAAGGCAAAGACGGTACAACAATTATAAACGGTACAATATTCGTAAACGAAAACGGAGACGCTAACCTTTCACAAGCAATTTTATTTCAGCGGTCACTTGAACACCTAAATAAATATTCGGAAGAATTTGGAAGTTTAACGAAAATAAATAAAGAGTTTAAGACGAAGCTGTATGAAAGTTTCTTAAAACAAGAGGTTGAAGCACTTGGTCAGTACTTTACACCTCGTAAAGTAATCCAGTCTGTTATTAGAATGGCTGGACTTGATGAGCCTGGATTCCAATACAACGGGAAAAGGATTGCAGACCCGTTTTGTGGTGTTGGTGGTTTCCTTGTTGAACTGTTGAACATGAATGAAAAAATGCGGTCATGCTATGTGCCTGATAGTTCAGGGAATATTACACTGCCATTTGAATTAAACGGGTTTGACAAAGGCTTTGAAAGAGACGATGAACGAACGATAATTTTAGCAAAGTCAAATATGCTTATTTATTTGACAGAAATTCTTTTTACTTACCCTCAATGTGCTTCAAAATTTGCAGGTGTGTTTAATACAACATTCCAGCTTTTTAAAGATAACCTTGGAACTTTTGGACACATAATAAAAGATGAAGACAAAAAGTATGATGTTATTTTAAGTAACCCGCCTTATGTAACAACTGGCTCTGGTATTATTAAAGAAGAAATTTCAAAAACAGCACACACAAAAGATGAATACCCTGTAAATGCACTTGGATTAGAAGGCATTTCAATGGAATGGATTATTAAAACATTAAAAAAGGGCGGCAAATCCTATTTGATTATTCCCGATGGCATATTGGGTCGTGTTGGTGGCAAAAAGTTAAGAGACTATA
>CAYMSG010000615.1:0-1837 GCA_964392955.1 uncultured Chitinophagaceae bacterium
AGAGCATCGGATTGGTTAATAATTTTGCACCCATTGTTTACCTGATTGGTCATGGCGCAAGCAGTATAAATAATACACATTATGCCGGGTACGATTGCGGTGCCTGCAGCGGAAGAGCCGGATCTGTAAATGCACGTGTTGCTGCATTTATGGCTAATCATATTGAAGTAAGAAAACTGCTCAAACAGCGCGGAATTGATATTCCGGAAACTACACAGTTTTTAGGAGCATTGCATGACACCACCCGCGATGAAATTGCATTTTTTGATGCCGATAATCTTTCAAAAGATAATCTTAGCCTATATCTGCATAACATAAATTTATTTAAAGAAGCATTAGATAGTAATGCAAAAGAACGCTCGCGCAGATTTATGCTTACAGCAACAAAAGGCAAAGCTTCGAGAATTCACGAAAAAGTTAAACTGCGTGCATTGTCACTATTCGAACCTCGGCCTGAGTGGAACCATGCTACCAATGCACTCTGTATTGTGGGCAGAAGGGAGGCGAGCAAGCACTTGTTTTTAGACAGGCGCGCTTTTTTAAACTCGTTTGATTACACTGTTGATCCTGAAGGAAAATACCTGCTGGGGATTTTACGCGCAGTTGCACCTGTTTGCGGTGGCATCAATCTGGAATATTATTTTTCACGGGTAGATAATTATCGTTTGGGGGCAGGCACCAAACTGCCACACAATGTAATGGGTTTAATTGGCGTTGCTAACGGAATGGATGGTGATTTGCGTCCCGGTTTGCCAAAACAAATGATTGATATTCATGATCCGGTGCGCCTATTGGTTATTGTTGAACACCTTCCTGATGTAGTATTAAAAACAATTCAAAGCCATCCGCCAACCTATGAATGGTTCATAAATGAATGGGTTCATTTAGTGGTTTTAAACCCCGAAGATAAATCTTTACACAGGTTTAAAGACGGGGCTTTCATACCCTACAATACAGTTGCAGAACAAATTGAAACCGTAAAGGATTTGGAGCATTTATTCGAAACAACAGGCGATAATCTTCCAGTTTACACCCTTAACTAACGCATACATGGAAACAAATTATTTCATAGCAAGTTTTGTCCTGGTGCCTTTGACAGGGTTTCTTTCTTCGCTTCTTATAGCTGAACAAAACGAATCCGCAATTTCAAAAATTGCGTTTTACACTATCGGGCTGCAATTTTTTACGGCATTAATTTTTATTATTTATTGGCTGTTTACCGGAATGCAGAGCATCAATATTAAAGAAGTATCGCTCTTTCAATCCAAAGAATATGAATTTCTGGTTGACTTTTATTTTGACAAGGTAACTGCCGTTTATCTTATGGTTGGTGCATTTGTAACATTTCTCATTATTCGTTACTCCAGTTTTTATCTGCATATGGAAAACGGGTACAAACGATTTTTCAACACTATTCTTTTCTTTTTTCTTGGCTACAACCTTACTGTGTTATCCGGAAATTTTGAAACACTTTTTATCGGATGGGAATTATTGGGAATCTCTTCATTCTTGCTAATAGCTTTTTACCGCGAACGTTATTTACCGGTGCGCAATGCAGTAAAAGTATTTTCAATCTACAGAATTGGTGATGTTGGAATTTTACTTGCCATGTGGGCAAGCCACCACCTGTGGCACGAGAATATTACCTTTTCAAAACTAACCAACTATGACTTGGTTCATCACCTGCTGCTCGAACACAGCGGTACCGGCATTTTTATCTCTGTATGTATTATGATTGCTGCTGCTGCAAAATCGGCACAATTCCCGTTTTCATCATGGCTGCCTCGTGCCATGGAAGGACCAACTCCTTCAAGCGCTATTTTTTATGGTTCTCTCT
>CAYMSG010000616.1:0-1836 GCA_964392955.1 uncultured Chitinophagaceae bacterium
TAACCAGTTCTTATCTACCTGCCCAAATGAAACGTCAAACTTCACATACTTTTTGAGGTGCTTCAATGCACTGTCCCAATTATCATAATTGCCCTGGCTGCTTTTCCTTTTCTCCGCTAAGTACTCCACATAACGCAAGAAGCTGCCTTTTAACTTGCTCTGATCCTGAAAGCCATAAATACCGTTCTGTATTTCTATCTGCCGCTTTGAACGGATGCTTTCAGCCAGTGCAAGGGTTTCCTTGTTGGATTCTTTCTGCTCCTTTGTGAGCTTGCCTTTCTCCGGCTCTGGAAACAAGTACAGTTCCAAATATTCATACTCCCTTTTTCCCTTGTGGTAGTAATCAAGATAAAGGCTGACCTTATCGCCTTTGGTGCGTTGTCTGAGTGTTACTTTCATACGGCTTGTGTATTAAAGAGATTATCAATTGCCTTTCGTGTGATGATTGTGCGACTGCCAACCTTTCCAACTTGGAGTTTGTTGCCGGATATAAGGCGGTGTATTGTTCTGCGGCTTGCACCAATAAGTTTTGCAGCTTCATCAATGCTGAGAAACTCTTTTTGCTGTAATGCAATGTCAAATGATTGCTGCGGCTGTTGCTCGGGCTTCGCCTGAGCTTCTTTGAAGTTGTTCAACTTTTCTTCCCGCTTCAGTTGCTTATAGTGGCGACTGTTGCAGGTGTGGCCGCAATACCTTGTGGTTAGCGTTTTGGCCGTGTACTCCTTGCCGCAGTAGAGGCATTTTTTGGTGATTTCTATGTTGCTTGCCATGTGCCTGTATTTGTCTTTTAGTGCCTTGAAGTGACAGAGTGTGTCTATGTGTGACATTTACTCTCCAACTTGTTGCCCAACAACAAGGGCAACTTTTCAGGGCAACAATCTGGCAACAAATATAAGCAAAAAAGAGTAGTTTGGCAACAAATAATGGAAAGAAAAAAGGGCTAAAACCTAAGAAAAACAAGCACTTAGAAGAAATCGGAAAACAAATTACTTTCCTATACAGAACTTACTGAAAATATAATCCAGCCGGTCTTCATTGGTAATTTCGCCGGTGATCTCACCCAGATAATGAAGGCAGCGCCGGATGTCTAATGCAAGCAGATCGCCGGGTAACCGATGATCAAGTCCAGCTTTAATATCAGCTAATGATTTTTCTACCTCCTGCAATGCTGCGTAATGTCGTGCATTGGTAATAATGGTGCTTTCTGTTTGTACAGTTCCCTGTACTATTTTATCAACGAGGCGTTCTTTCAATACATCAATATGTTTGTTTGATTTGGCGGCAATAAACAGCACACCGTCACCGGGATATTTTTGTTGTGCGGCAGCTTCACCCAGTACATCCACTTTGTTACCAATAAGCAGGTAACTTTTGTTTTGTTCCTGCACCTGCAGCAACGCTGCTTCCAGATCAGCCTGCGATTCAGTGTTTACATCAAAGAGATAAAGCACCAGGTCGGCCTGTTGCATTTTCTCCATACTTTTTTCAACACCAATCACCTCAATGGCATCTGTACTTTTTCGTATCCCTGCAGTATCAATCAGGCGAAATAAAATCCCGTTGATATTGATCACCTCTTCAATGGTATCTCTGGTGGTGCCTGCTATTTCACTTACTATCGCACGGTTTTCATTCAGCAATGTGTTCAACAGGGTTGATTTACCTGCATTGGGTTTTCCAACAATAGCTACACTTACTCCATTCTTGATCACATTACCCAATTGAAATGATTGCAACAGATCTGTTGTTACTTTTTGTGAGCGATGGATCAGTTCGTAAAATTTTGTACGATCTGCAAACTCAACATCTTCCTGTGAAAAATCAAGTTCCAGTTCA
>CAYMSG010000617.1:0-1830 GCA_964392955.1 uncultured Chitinophagaceae bacterium
CTCGGTTAGTAATTAGTTTCTTCTTTGGCGGCCATCGCAAAGCCGCAAAACGTTAGCGGTAATGCTATGACAACAGAACAGACCAAACATATAATCCGACTTTTGACCGACAAAGGAGTTCACTTTGACAGCGGACTGACTGACGATGAAGTTTTACAAGTAGAGACAAAATTTGATTTCAAATTTCCGCCAGACCTCAAACTGTTTTTGCAGACAGCTTTACCAACATCTGACAGATTTGTTAACTGGCGACTTGGACTAAAATCAAAGGACGAGACAGACAAAATAATTGACCGACTTGGTTGGCCATTAGAAGGAATGTTATTTGACCTGCAATCGAATGAATTTTGGATAAACAGTTGGGGCGACAAACCAAATACTTATGAAGAGAAGGAACGAATAGCAAAAGAGAAGTATTTAACCTTCCCAACACTAATTCCAATTTATTCTCATCGTTACATTCCAAGCCGTCCAAATGAAGAAGGAAATCCAGTATTTTCAGTTCATCAAATGGACATTATTTATTATGGTTATGACTTGGCGACATATTTCGCAAACGAATTTAGTTTTGAGTTAACGGAAGAATTTGAAATGCTTGACAAACCGAAAAGAGAAATTGAATTTTGGAGTAAATGGGTAGGCGAATGGACAGAAAACTAAAAGCACATACCGCTAACATGGGTTTTGCGTCAGGCGGACTGACGTGCAAAATTCAACAGCAGTTTTTCAATTAAACTTTAGTAATAAAACCAGCTTTTGTGCTTCGATAACCCGCCCGAACGCAAAGCCCGAAATCGTTGTGTGCAACTAATTGACAGTAGCCCTAAAATTTAGATTGAATAATGAATTAGATCATGTTTAACAAATTACTACTTACGCTACTGATTTTTTCATCCAGTATTTGTGCTGCTCAAAATGTTGAAAAGAAAAAAACAATTCTTTTCATTGGTGCGCATCCTGACGATGAAACAGCAATAAGTGAAGTACTCGCCAAATATGCGAGACTTGGCAATAAAGTTTTTGTAATTGTTGCAACAGATGGAAAAGGCGGGACAAGAGTTACCAAAGTTCCTGAAGGAGATTCATTGGGGGCAATAAGAAAAACAGAATCAGAATGTGGCTGCAAGAAATTAGGCATAGAGCCTCCAATCTTTTTGGGCATAGAAAGGTTGGATACAAAAATTGGAACAGGCAACTACTTTAAAGAACACCAACGATTTATGGACTTGTTGAAAATAAAAATTCTCTTAATTAATCCTGATATAATTATAACGGCTGGGCCTGACGGTGATACTCATCATTCCGAACATATTGTTGTAGGTGCAACCGTGACTGAACTACTTCTTGCCGAAGGCTGGGTTGATAAATATCCATTATACCATTTTGCATGGATAAAAAAAGGAGTTGAGTCCATAGACCCTGGAAGTTATATGGATGAACAATATGCGAATGTAAAAGTTAGCTATACAAATGACGATGAAAATAAGGCTATAGAAGCGTTGCATTGCTATGTGACACAATACACACAAGAGGAAATTAAACAGGAAGCTAACAATAAACTAAAAGACACAGGCAATGCAATTTATTTTAGAAGATTTGTAGTGGCGAAAGGATTGAAAAATGATTTTGAATAAAGCTTAGCTGCACACAACATTGCATTGGCAATATGGCGGGGCGACGAATATATTCTCATCTTTTTGTTCGCTATTCAACTTTGGTTTCAGCAGACGTATAGAGCCGAGCAACAGAATTAACAATGAGCTTTTGTAGCTTTAATCAGCAGCGGCACCGAGCAGACGGAACACAGAATACCGCCACATCGCCAATGCT
>CAYMSG010000618.1:0-1816 GCA_964392955.1 uncultured Chitinophagaceae bacterium
TAAAGTCGTGGCATTCTTTACTGCAGGTACCTTCCATTTTTTCTTTGCATTCATCGCATTGAATGAATAATAAATGACAGGCATCATTCACGCAGTTCACATGTGTATCGGCTGGTTTACCACATTGATGACATTTGGAAATGATCTCTTCTGTTACACGTTCGCCCAGGCGCTGGTCGAACACAAAATTCTTTCCATGAAATTTATTTTTGAGTCCTTTTTCTTTTACCTGGTTTACATAGTTAATGATGCCGCCTTCGAGGTGAAATACGTTCTTAAAGCCTTTGTGCAGCATGTACGCACTTGCTTTTTCGCAACGGATACCACCAGTGCAATACATGATGATGTTCTTGTTTTTATCAGCATTCATCATGTCGGCCGCCATTGGTAATTGTTCACGAAATGTATCGCTGGGTATTTCAATAGCCTGTTCGAAATGCCCCACTTCGTATTCATAATGGTTGCGCATATCAATTACCACGGTATTGGGATCGTTGGTGAGTTGATTGAATTGCTCAGCATTTACATAGCGGCCTCGGTTGGCCATGTCAAACAACGGATCATCAATGCCATCAGCTACAATTTTGTTCCGCACTTTTACATCGAGTACATAAAAACTTTTTCCGTCATCATCAACCGCCACATTCAAACGCAGACCGTTGAGAGGTTCAATGGCATAGAGATACGTGCGGAACGATTCCATGTTGGCAGTGGGC
The DNA here is from genome assembly GCA_964392955.1 of uncultured Chitinophagaceae bacterium. GTDB lineage: Bacteria > Bacteroidota > Bacteroidia > Chitinophagales > Chitinophagaceae > Lacibacter. The sequence goes on from CAYMSG010000618.1 coordinate 717, forward strand.
AAACTGATCTGCGCATTAATCCCTTCATGCGCCAGGTAAATGCGGCCCAATACGCCAAGTGCTGTAAAATCTTTGTACAACTGATCACGAAACGCTTTGGGTTCGTCGATCTTGAAATAACAATAAAATGAAATGGTAGTGCGGGGAGTGGGATCGTTGATGATACGCTCTTTCAGCTCCTTACGGGAGATACGATTATGTAATACGGCCATGTCTTGAATTTTAGTTCAGTAAATCTGCTTTGAACCCCAATTGCAGGTTGGGCAAAATCCGAAAGCGGGGCAAAGATAAAAAACAATTAAGAAGGCACAAGGAAAAAGAGACAAGGCACAAGAAATAAATCAGAATGAATATATCATAAACAACGGGCTATGGACTATCGACTATTGACCATCAACTGTATCAACTAATCATCGTCTCCGCCGCCAATATTGATCAATGTACCAATCCGTACTTCCATTCTTGGCCGCAATGCCTGCTGGTAACCCGTAACTACATCCACACGGAAAAAGCGGAAGACATTTTCAAAACCCACATGCCATTCAGCATAGGTTTGCTTGGGTAACCACAATGCACTTACGCCACTTACCAGGTGCCAGTTGAGTTGTTTCAAACCCGGGATTTTGTTGGTGAGAAACCCATTGAAATGATGCTCGGTAAATACAGCCGTATATAACTTATCAGCATTGCTGTATTGATAATACTGCGGTAATTGAAATGCACTCATATAATCAGAAGAACGCAGCAGCCTGTTACCGGGAAAATGTTTCAGATCCGGCACAAACACACTGTTGCTGTTGAGGAAACCGCCGCTTTGCACCCGGTAATTGAAACGGCCGGCCATTTTTAAATTCAGGTTGTCCCGCACCGTTAGTTGCCATTTGTCGTAATCAACATCACTGTTCAACACATTCCGGATACCTTTTGTATAAAGCAGGTTGAAGGTAGGCCACTTGTTACCGGCACTTACAATACGATCAGGAAACTCAATGTAACGTGCACCGGGCTGGTAAGTAATCCACACACTTACAATAGCGGCCTGGTGGGCCAGAAAATTCTGCGATTGTATTTCAGTTGGATAGTTTGGTTTGAAGTCCCTG
>CAYMSG010000619.1:0-1809 GCA_964392955.1 uncultured Chitinophagaceae bacterium
ACGGGGCGTTCCTAAAATGATGGGACCACAAACAAGCTTTCAACAATACGGACAAAGCAGGGCATGGGTTAGCGAAAATCTTCCGCATCTTTCAACGGTAGTGGATGATATCAGTTTTTTAAAAGCAGTAACGACCGATCAGTTCAATCATGCACCTGCACAATTGTTGTTACATACAGGTAGTGCACGGTTAGGCCGGCCAAGTATGGGAAGCTGGGTAACCTATGGTTTAGGAACAGAAAATCAAAACCTGCCCGGCTTTGTGGTATTAACAAGTGGTGGCAGTTTCCCTGATGCAGGAAAGAGTGTGTGGGGTAGTGGATTTTTGCCATCTGTTTATCAGGGAGTACAATGCCGCAGTGAAGGCGATCCTGTTTTGTTTATCAAAGATCCTCATGGCATGAGCCGTGATTTGCGTAAAGCATCCATTGAAGCGATCAACGAAGCAAACATGCAAGAGTATGCAGAGTACAATGATCCGGAAATTCTTTCACGCATTTCTCAATATGAGATGGCCTATCGCATGCAGATCACTGCACCCGATGTAATGAATATTAATGATGAGCCGCAATATATTCACGACATGTATGGCACACAGCCCGGCAAAGCATGTTTTGCAAACAATGTATTACTGGCAAGAAAACTTGTGGAGAAAGGTGTTCGCTATGTACAGTTGTTCGATTGGGGATGGGATGCACATGGTGATCATGCAGGAAATGCGGTGAACATTGGTATGGTCAATAAATGCAGAACTATTGATAAGCCGATTACTGCTTTGTTACTCGATCTGAAACAACGTGGCTTGCTGGAAGAAACCTTGGTGGTATGGGGCGGAGAATTTGGCCGCACACCCATGATGGAAAACAGAAATGGTTCAGATGCACCGTTTAAAGGAAGGGATCATCACACCGAAGCATTTACGATGTGGATGGCGGGTGGTGGTATTAAAGGTGGTACTACTTATGGTGAAACAGATGAGATCGGCTACAGCCCCATCAGTGGTAAAGTAGATGCATTTGATATACAGGCAACCATTTTAAACCAACTCGGATTTAATCACGAAGAATTTACGTATCAGTTCCAGGGACGTCCTTTCCGGTTAACGGACGTGGCAGGGAAAGTGATACATGATATCATTGCTTAAGGATGAGTGATGAGTAATGAATAATGAGTGATGAACGATGAAAGGTTACTCGTTTGTTGTCTGTCGTAAATAAAAATTTATTCATTTTTAAATACAAACCTGATTGAATCGTCGGAATTTTTTACAAACATCAACCGCTGCTGCAGCAGCAACATTTCTTTCGTCGATGGATGATGTATCAGCTCAATCGAAGTTGAATGTTGTATCTGCTTCCGGGTATCAACTAACGGTGATGGCTACCGACTGGGGTTTTCAGGGAACTGTTGATGCGTTTTGTGCCGCTGCAAAAAAAGAAGGCTATGACGGGATCGAAGTATGGTGGCCTGCTGATGCGAAAGCACAAAGAGATCTGTTTGCCGCATTAAAAAAATACTCATTGGAAGTTGGCTTTTTGTGTGGTGGCTGGCAAGCCGATTACAACGAACATCTCAATAGCTTTAAACAACTGTCGGCAGCTGCAGCAAAGAATTCGTTTCAAAAACCATTGTATATTAATTGTCATTCCGGAAGAGATTATTACAGTTTTGAACAATCAAAAGCTTTTGTTGATCATACTACACAGTTGGGTAACGAAACAGGAATTACGATCTGTCATGAAACACATCGTTCACGGATCATGTTTGCAGCACATACTACACGACAGTTCATTGAGAAAATCCCTTCAT
>CAYMSG010000620.1:0-1791 GCA_964392955.1 uncultured Chitinophagaceae bacterium
GAACTGGGTGGATAGTTTAGCCGCTGTGCCCGGTGCAAATTTTTACAAGAACTTCAAACAAACGGGTGTTGATTATTTTGATGCACGAGGTTCGTTCACATTCAATGCCGCAAAGTATATCAATTTCCAGATCGGGTACGATCGCAATTTTATTGGCAATGGCTACCGGAGTTTAATGCTGAGTGAGTTTGCAGGCAACCAGTTATTTGTAAAACTGAATACACGTATCTGGAAATTCAACTACCAGAATCTGTTTATGGAACTGCATACAACAGGAAAAAGCAACAGCAGTAACGATCTGGTGCCAAAGAAGTACGCCGCTATGCATCATTTAAGTATGAACGTGTTGCCGTGGTTAAATGTTGGTTTGTTTGAAGCCGTTGTGTTTGGACGGAAAGATAGATTTGAATTTGGCTATATGAACCCGATCATTTTTTACCGTACCGTAGAAGGTAATTTGGGCAGCAGTGATAATGCATTGGTAGGTGCCGATTTTAAAGCCAACCTGTTCAAACGGGTACAGGTGTATGGACAACTGTTACTGGATGAATTCAATTTTGCTGAGTTGCGGAAAGACCGCAGCTGGTGGGGCAACAAAACCGGAACACAACTCGGTTTAAAATACATTGATGTAGCCAATGTAAATAATCTGGACCTGCAGGTGGAGTGGAACAGTGTGCGTCCGTTCACCTATTCGCATTTTGATTCTGTATCGAGCTATACACATTACAACCAGCCGTTGGCACATCCGTTGGGTGCTAACTTCAGCGAAGTGATTGCCATGCTGCGTTATCAGCCAATCGGCAAACTGAATGTAACGGGACGGCTTATTTACTGGAAGCAGGGATTGGATAGTGCCAGTGGCCGCAACTCCGGTTCCGATATTTTCCGCTTGAACACTGATGGCCGCAGCAGTAACTATGGATATTCATTGGGCAACGGTGTAAAAAGTACCGGTATCAACGCACTCTTTTTAGCCAGCTACGAGATTTATGAGAATATTTTTATTGATGCCAACTTACTGTTCCGCCGGTTTACGAAAGGTAATGCAGCCGCACAAAATACAACGATGCTGGGGTTAGGTGTGCGGATGAATTTGTGGTATAGAGATTATGATTATTGATCCAAAAGCTGTGAGCTTTGAGTGATTAGCTGCGAGCTGGTTGCCGATGATGTCTGCTCATCTGAAAGGTGATTGTACATCGATGTTTTTCTTCTTTGTGTGCTTCGTGAAAGACTTTCTGTTCATTGTGTTGCTTAATAGCACAGAGTACACAAAGAATAATATAACACAGAGAAAACAAAGTACTTAAAGCAAAATCATTAAATGAGTCAGTGAATATTTGAAGTTCTATTTTCCTTTGCATTTAAAAAAAACGTCATTCTTTTATTTTTTTGAAATACGCATTGTGAATTTTTCATTGACAAACACAAGTTTGTGACTCATTTTTAGAATATCCCGATTATTCCTGATCTTTTTAATGTAATAACTCTTTGTTGAATCAAAAAGCTCAGGGTCATTCCAATCTATTTCTATAAAAGATGGCTGAGAAAGTTTTACAGAATCAATGCTTATTCCTACTGGAATGGAATCCATCCAATGAATTGTTTCATTGTAATAACTTTTGCAAGAAGCAAAAATAAACAGTGTTATGAGAAAGTAGTATTGTACTTTTCTTACAAGCATTATCCCTCCAAATGTATACTAAACACAATCATCCGTGCCTGCATCCGGTCAATTACATTGGAGTGGATCAGGTTTGCATCCCGGCTGTGTACATTCTGAAAACT
>CAYMSG010000621.1:0-1778 GCA_964392955.1 uncultured Chitinophagaceae bacterium
GCATACCGCAGGAGCGGGTTTCATTCAAGGGGTATGGTGAAACGGTTCCTGTTGCAACAAATGATACAGATGAAGGACGACAATTGAACCGTAGGGTAGAATTTAAAATATTAACGAACTAGATAACTACAATTACATTTTCTTTTTTGCCTTTTCCAGGTTCTCCTGAACCCTGAATTTTACAATTTTGGTAATCAGCGTTAAAGGCAGCTTTTGATCGAATGGAAACTGGATTGCACCTTTTGAAGTAACGTAAGCGTTTAGTTCTTTCGCAAAAGCAACAATTGCCGATGGCGCCGGATAAAAACCAATATGTGCTTTATTGGCTGCAAAATGTACAAGGTTACCATGCAGTTTAAATGTAGGCATTCCATAGCTGATGACTTCTTCGGCTTGAGGGGCAGCTTTCCTGATCGTTGTACGTATTTGCTGCAACAGCAATTGAATACTTTCAGGGTACTGAGAAATATAACTGTCAATTGAAACTGATTTTACTGACAACATTTGATAACGTTTGAATGATGTTGATGAAAACCTATACCGCCACAGCCGTTTCTTTATGATACTTGTTTTTATAGGCCAGCGGAGACAAACCGGTGATTTTGCGAAATACAGTGCGAAATGCTTTTTCATCGGAGTAACCGGTATCATACATTACTTCGTTCACATTTTTTCGACCGCTCTCCAATTGTTTCTTCGCAGCTTCAATTTTTACACGTTGAATATATTCTACCACCGTATTGGCGGTTGCCTTTTTAAACCGGCGTTCAAGATTGCGACGGCCGAGTGCCAACATGCCTGCCAGTTGATCTACCGTAATCTTATCCTGGTAATTGCGTTCGATATATTCCTGTGCTTTCCTGATCGATTCATCTTCATGTCCTTTCTGTCCGTTGAAAATTATAAAGGGCGATTGACTTTCCCGGTCAATATCGATCATAAATGTTTTGGCAATACGTACCGCAATTTCACGCCCTGCATGTTTTTCAATCAAATAAGCCAGCAGGTTTAAAAATGAATACGCTCCGCCACTGCTGTACAGACCATCCTCTTCCGTCATAATCCGATCATCCACCAACTCCACATCAGGAAACATTTTTCTGAAATCATTTGCAGCGATCCAATGTGTTGCACATTTTCGTCCTTTCAGCAAACCCGTTGCTGCCAATAAAAACGCAGCGATGCAAAAGCTGGCCACTTCTGCCCCGTTGTTATATTGCTCAACAATCCATGGAAGAAACGCTGCATTTGCTTCCATTGCTTTTGGCAGATCGCCGTGCATGGCAGGGATAATGATGATATCTGTTTTTTGTACATCAGAAACAAGCACATCGGGTTGTATGGTGTACAAACCATTCCGTTGCGGAATAGTGGTTGATAAACCTACCAGTTGAATTTTAAACAACGGATCAAGGTCCATTGCTTTGCGAATATTATTTACTTCAGAAAGTATTTGGTGGGTACCATCAATATTGGGCAGGCTGGTATGCCCGTGAGGAACAAGAATTGAAATATGTTTCATTGTACTGGTTGTTTTATAAAAGCAAATCGCCGGTTAAGAGGTATCAAATGTAAGAAAAGCATTTGTCGGAATCAACCCCAAAGAAAGCCGCAAACACACCCTTTTTGTTAGCAGTTGACTGAGTAGGTTTGTATCAAAGAAAAGCAAATGATCACAAGCACCATACAACTGGCTACACTCATCAACGAGATGGAACAAATGGCCGCAAGCCTGATCGACCAATTGCAGATGGTGAGTGATACGCATTTCAATCGCA
>CAYMSG010000622.1:0-1764 GCA_964392955.1 uncultured Chitinophagaceae bacterium
TTTTTCTATATTAGCCAAGCTTATGAATCGTTCCAAAACCCAAATACACAGGATTTTCATTGCATTACTGTTCCTTTCTCTTTACATGTGCCCGACGCACGCACAAACACCTGTGCTTAAGGCTATTGACATAATCGACACGCTAAATGGGTACGTTAAAAATGATGTATTCTACAAATATGAATTAGTGTTACAGATTGCCGCAACCGGACAATCAGAAAACATCCTTCGTGAGCTGGAAGCAAAAGCAAACAACCATCAGTTGCGGGCACGTTTTTACGCAATAAAGGCTGCCGTACTTTTTTATGAAGACGTAAACCCACAATCAAATTTTAATTCGTTGGCGGAATACAGGGTTAGCCAGATAGCACAATCAAAAATTCAGTCGCTGTATGAAAAAACAATGAACGAAGCATACCTGTCGGGCGATGACAGGTTGGTGGCAGAGGCAAGCATTAATTGCGGCTAGATTTACTATGCCATGAAAAAACTCGAACTGGCAGTAACCTATACGATGAATGGATTGGAGCAGAATGAGAAACTCGGCATTGAAAACAGCCCGTATGATTACATGTTTGTAGGAGAGCTCTTTTATAAGATCAGGGAGTATGGCGAATGTGTAAAAAGCAGTATCAAAGCATTTAGAATATGGGAATCAAGCAAGGAACGTGATGATACCGTACGGATGATGTTTTCGAGTAACACTGCAGCTCTTGGCTATCATCGCCAACAGCAATACGATTCAGCTTTCTTCTGGTACAACACATCACTCAAAATGGCAACTGCATTAAAACTGAACGTATGGAAGGGGATCATAGGTGGTAACATGGGACAGATTTTTTATGAGCAAAAACAATATGATACGGCACTTGTTTTATTTCAGGCGGATACGAAGTTCAGTAAACAAGAAAAACTCTACGATAATGCCGCCAACTCATTACAGTGGGCTGCACGCACACAAGTACGATTAGGAAACACCGCAACTGCTTTGCAGTATGTAAGAGAAGCATTTCGTTTGTTAGAGCAAACGCCCGACATGTTTTATCTCCGCAACACCTACTATGCAGCCGTGGATGTGTTCAAAGCAATGGGGAACTACGATAGTGCTTTTTATTACAACACGAAGTATAGTTCGTTGAACGATTCATTGGAACGGGTAATTGCCTTAAGTGGAATTGCCGTTTCCAAAGCAAGGGCCAACGATGAAAAAAGCAGGTACAATATCCAGGCATTGCTGAAAGAAAAAGAAAAACAGGTGCTGCACCGCAACCTGTTAATGGCAGCAATTGTACTCTTAGGGATTGTTGGCTTCCTCGTGATTACACGGCAACGGTTAAAAGCAAAGTTGCAAATGGAACGCATGCAACAGGAACAGCAACGCATGGAACAGGAAATAACATCAGCAAAGGCGCAACTGAAAATGTTTACCGAAAACATTGTAGAAAAAACAAACCTCATTGAAAAACTCGAAGAGCAGATAAAAGGCAGCAGCATATCTTCCGAACAGGAGTTACTCATCGCTGAACTCAGCCGGCAAACCATATTAACAGAAGACGACTGGATCAATTTCAAATCACTCTTCGAAAAAATTCAGCCCTCCTTTTTCCAGAAACTCAAAGAAACAGCAGCCGACATAACAGTGGCCGAACAACGCATGGCAGCATTAACACGCCTGCAACTCACATCAAAGCAAATGGCGGCCATGCTCGGCATTTCGGTTGACAGTGTACACAAAACCAGGCAGCGGTTGCGGCAGCGGTTGCA
>CAYMSG010000623.1:0-1764 GCA_964392955.1 uncultured Chitinophagaceae bacterium
GGCCCGACTACGACCTGTAGGCAATGCAGCAGCCTATGTTTCTGCATTTGCAATTTCAGGCGAAGAAACACCTTCTTCCGAAGTGTATTGGGCTATCCCTTCCGATAATGGATTGCGTCCCGGTGGTTCTATCAGCGGCAGCAGTCCAAACTATCGTGTAACAGCTGCCATGACAGCGATATTACAAGCGCAGGGTGGTGCTTATGTAAATTCAGGCGTCAACCGGTTTAACCAGGCCGGTGCCGGTGGAATACAACGTACACTTTGCTGGAAGTATCCGGGTTTGCGCAGCTTTAAAGTGTTTCGTGCAGGTGAATTGTTGCTGATGCGAGCTGAAGCGAAACAACGTACAAATGATGCAACAGCGCTCAACGATCTAAACCTGCTGCGTACCAACAGAAACGTGGCAACAGGCAACGAAACTGGTACAGCTTTGCTGGATGCAATTTTATTGCAACGTCGTGTAGAGTTACTTGGCGAAGGCCACCGTTGGTTCGATTTGCGCAGAACAACCAAAACCATTGTTCGCAACGAATGTGGTGTAGCCGGAGGTTCACGTGCATCGAACTGTAACATCGCTTCTACATCACGTGCATGGACGTTCCCGATTCCGTTCAATGAAATCAAAGTGAATCCAAACCTGGTACAGAACCAGGGGTATTAATAACTGCTGACGATAAGAAGCTGTTCAGTGTAATGCTGAACAGCTTTTTTATTTATTGCTGTTGCTGTTCTTCCTGCTCCGGCATATGGGCCGTCATCACTTCTTCAATTTTATCGTGTAGGGTATTGGATGAATTGATCACCCAATCGGGCAAATCGCTTTTGTCCACGATCTTCCACAGTTGATCCTCTTTACTCATTTTGAAAAGGATGCGGTTGCCACGTTCATCGGCCACATCAATGCTAAACTGGCCTTCCTGTAAGCCGCCAAGTTTTCTGAAATTGAATTCACGTAAGCGTCCGTCTGCTTTGATCAAACGGGTAAACTGGATGTTTTTAACGAATAATAGTTTCATCAGTAAGTTTTTTAAAGTTCTGCGTTCAGTGATTTACTGATGCGGATATGGGAATAGGTTATAGTGCAAATCTCGTGCACAAGTTGAATTTTGTGGAAAACTTGCTGTTTAATCTTTGATAATCTTTGCCTCTTTGATCAGATCAATATTGGGAAATTTATTGATGAACCATTTGTTGCCTTTGAAGTAAATGGTATCAGCAGGCTTCATAGCATCGTTGCCATAGCCCGAAAAGAATTGACGCACTACGTCCATACCACTGATGACTTTTGCAAAGGGCACAAAGCCTTTTACACCGCCTGCATTCAAGGTGTCGTAGGTGAGATTGTTGCGGAGATTAATGAAGATGGATGTTTTGCGGGTGTTGGGTGCACCACGGGAAAAACAAATGGTGCTGTCGGTATTGGATGCAACTACCGGTTCGTCTTTTAAATTTTTACCCTGCCAGAAAATATTCTTCTGTTTGTCTTCGCTTACGCCAAACTGTACCAGGAAATCTTTTACCACACGAAAGATAACGGTGTTGTTATAGTAACCGCTGCGGATAAGTTGGTAAAAACGATCGGCACCTAACGGCGACCAGTTGCGGTAAACTTCCACCGTAAAATTGCCCTTGGTTGTTACAAACTCAGCTTTGAATGTTTCAGGTGCTTTTAGTTTTAAGAGATTGGCATCTGTTTTCAACACCTGTGCATGTGTTTGCACAAGCAGGAGTGAGGCGAATACAAAAAACGAGAACGATTTC
>CAYMSG010000624.1:0-1760 GCA_964392955.1 uncultured Chitinophagaceae bacterium
AATATGTTGGCGAATATGAACTGCCGGGGCCTACGCTTGTAAAAGTTTATATCAAAGGAGAGAACACATTAATTGCATTTGTAACAGGACAAACAGATTATGAATTGGTACCCGTAAAGCCCGATCTGTTCAATTTGAAAATTGCAGCCGGCTACAGTGTCCGGTTTGAAAAAAATGATGCCGGTGAAATTATTTCCCTATCGTTTTTACAACCGAACGGAACATTTAAAGCAACAAGAAAAAAATAAATTCGTCGGCACGGCTGAAAGCCGTCGGACGTAAATCACTATACGTATGATCATCAGAAGAGCAGTAAAAGAAGATTGTCCACGACTACTTGAGCTTATCAACGAATTGGCGCTGTATGAAAAAGCACCGGAAGAAGTAACCGTTACATTGGAACATTTTGTTGACAGCGGCTTTGGAAAAAATCCCGTTTGGTGGGCGTTTGCAGCAGAAGAAAATGGAGTGATCTTAGGCTTCGCACTTTATTACATTCGTTACTCTACCTGGAAAGGTCAGCGCATGTATTTAGAAGACATACTTGTTACAGAACAGGCAAGAGGAAAAGGAATCGGCAAATTATTATTCGATCAATTGATTGTTGAAGCAAAGGAAAAAAAGCTGAGTGGTATTGTGTGGCAGGTACTGGAGTGGAACGAACCGGCAATCAATTTCTATAAAAAATATAATGCCAATTTTGATCCGGAGTGGATCAACTGCAGTATCAATGTATAGCTGTTAGCTTTCAGTCATTAGCTGCGAGCAAAAGGCTTGCAGCTAATGACTAACGGCTTGAGGCTTTCTTAATTCACTCCTTCTACCAACATTTCTTTATTGATCTTTTGCACCAAGCCCTGCAATACTTTACCCGGACCAACTTCTGTAAACTTACTTGCACCATCAGCGATCATCGATTGTACACTTTGTGTCCAACGTACAGCGCCGGTCAATTGATCAATTAAGTTCTGTTTGATCTCATCTTTATCTAAAACTGCTTTCGCTGCCACGTTTTGATAAATAGCACATTGCGGTGTATAGAAATTCGTGCTTTCAATCTTTGCTTTTAATTCTTCACGTGCAGGCTCCATCAACGGACTATGAAACGCACCACCAACCGGCAATACCAATGCACGTTTTGCACCAGCGGCCTTCATGCGTTCGCAGGCAATATCAATGCCCTTTAATGAACCACTGATCACTAACTGCCCGGGACAGTTGTAATTTGCAGGAACAACAACTTCTCCTGTTTCTTCCTGCACTTGTTTGCACACTTCTTCTACTTTCTCATCTGCCAATGCAAGCACAGCTGCCATTGTTGACGGATTCAATTCACATGCTTTCTGCATGGCAGTGGCACGTACGCTCACCAGCTGCAATGCATCTTCAAAACTCAATACACCATTTGCTACCAATGCACTGAACTCACCTAATGAATGTCCTGCAACCATATCCGGTTTTGCCGATTCAATGGTTTTATAGGCAATTGCTGAATGCAAAAACACAGCCGGCTGTGTTACATTCGTTTGCTTCAGGTCTTCATCTGTTCCATTGAACATGATATCGGAAATACGGAAACCTAAAATTTCATTGGCTAATTCAAACAACCGTTGAGCCGATACACCTGCATCGTACAAATTCTTCCCCATTCCACTAAACTGAGAACCCTGGCCCGGAAATACAAACGCATGTTTCATGTATAATTATTTAATGGCCAAAAATAAAGAAGTCTGTTGCAATAATTACAACAGACTTCCACT
>CAYMSG010000625.1:0-1758 GCA_964392955.1 uncultured Chitinophagaceae bacterium
TGTTGGCCGGTTTACAACACCATTCTGGAAGTTCAATAATTCAGGAATGTCGGTAGTATCGCAAGCACCTTCACGGATCGATAAAAAACCGGAGTTCAGTTTTTTTGTACAATTCAGAGGCAGGGCAGTCGTGTACAATGCATTACTGACGGGCCAGTTCAAACAAAACGAATTTGAACTGACGAAAGAACAAGTGAATCGTTTTTTATTTGAAGCCGAAAGTGGAGTGATGTTCAATATCGGTAAACTCACCGCTATTTTCCAGCCGTACATTTTACGAACATCCGAAACAACACTTCCAACTGCCCGGAATCACTCCTGGGGAAGTGCAGCACTGTATTATAATTGGTAACATTTCAATGAATCAGTATGTCGTATTATGTATATCAACAGGGAACAAAAAAGAAGATTAACACTAAAAATATCAGTAATAAAAAAAAGCAGGAGTATTCGGTCCTCATCATACGTTTCAGAGGCGGCGTAAGTAAGCACACAGATGAGTTTAATAAGTCAAATGGGCTGCTTCGTAAAAAAATCTACGATAAAGCCGGGCACATTTATCTCTGTTATTTTAAAAAAATGCCGGTGAACAAACTGGCAGCACTTGCAAAAACGTATTACGATAGCGGTATTGCTGAGTTTGCTGAACCTTATGTTTTGTACCGTGTACAAAATACAGCACTGTCGCTGAACGATCCGAAGTTTTCATCACAATGGATTTTTGAAAATACCGGGCAGTTCAATGGAATTCCGGGTGATGACATTGGTATACTGGAAGGATTAAAATTGATCGCAGACAATCAACTCGTGCTTGATAAAAATATTTGTGTGGCTGTGCTGGATGAAGGGGTTGATACGAGGCATCCCGATTTGAAAGACCCGAATTTATGGTATCAGAATTTCAGCATGTTTGGTGCGAATAAATTATTGCCAAAAGAAAAAGATCATCATGGTACATCTGTTGCCGGTGTAATTGCAGCCATACAGGATAATGGTGTAGGTATTGCCGGTATCAATCCGTTTTGTAAGCTCATGTCGGGACGTATTTATTTTACACAAGACAATACAGGTGTAGATGCGATTCGGATAAGTGATGGAATAAAGCGTGCTGTTGATAATAGTGCAAAAGTGATCAACCTCAGCTGGCGGATGGAACCCAGCCCGTTGGTAGCAGAAGCTATTCAATATGGTTTTTCAAAAGGAGTGATTTTTTGTGCTGCCGCCGGTAATTATATGCATGCAGCCGATGATCATATCGTGCAGTTTCCCGGACGCATGGATGAAGTGATTACAGTTGCAGCGATCAATAACAAATCAGAATGGGTAAACCTTGTCAATACGCCTTCTGATCAGAAATTCGGTTCCTGTTACGGACGTGAAGTGGATATTGCTGCGCCGGGTTTATTTATTTCCACTACACGCAATAACGGAAAGTACACTGATATTTTTTGCGGTACCAGTGCTGCCACTGCAATTGTGTCGGCAGTAGCTGCTATACTTGTTGCTATTAATCCTGCACTAACGGCTACGGATGTACGTGATTGCCTGTTATCGACAGCTGATCCTGTAGGTAGTGAAACAGGTTCAGAACATCTCAACAGAGTAGGGCATGGAAAAATCAATGCTTACAAGGCCATTGAAAAAGCAATTAAAACGGTATTACCGGAATGATCAATTTGTTTTTCAACAAAAGAAAAAATCTATAGTTACGTAAACGAAAAAGCAACGGATTTGCATTTGGAAAATAAAAAAAGAACA
>CAYMSG010000626.1:0-1754 GCA_964392955.1 uncultured Chitinophagaceae bacterium
TTCATTGATGAAAGTGAAGTACAAAGGAAGATCAATAAAGCATGTAATAATTTTCTGTTGCAATAGAGTACACCCCTTTTTTCCCTGATTCTGCAGAATTTTTAATTACACAAATCTTTTTCAATTGTTGCTTTTCAGCTCTATTGATTGAGTTTTCACTAACAACAATGCCAGGAGAAACAAATAAAGTGATAAAAAAAAGAAACATTATACCAAACGTGTACATAGTATTTTTTTATGTGATCGATATCAATATAGCGTATAGAAACCGTCGATAGTAACGGCGTAAAACCCCGCCCGTTGAACAGCATCAAGCACCTGCATTTCATTGACGATTCCTGGAGAATACACTTTTAATTTTTTTTCGGCACTCATTATGTCCAGTTGCCAGTTAGCTGCACCAATAGCCGAATTCAGCAATGGTGCTACTCGTTGCAAAGCAGAATCGCTGCCGATGTTTGTTTTGAATGTAATAAGTTCCATATGTTTAATGTTACATGTTCATCTATCTGAAAATGTTTATCATCGGGTATGTTAATTTTCATAGCCTTATTCTTACAAGGACACAAAAGTCGAAACAGCACAGCACTTTGTTCTTGGTGTTTACCAAGATTTTCAGCTTGTTTCGGCATCAGTTATCACCGGTTGATCCTCGCAGTTAAAAATCCTTACTTCATTCCAGTCTTTACCGGGATTGTGATTTTTCTGTACAAATGTTATACGACAGGCTCACGAAAAAAATAAACTGGTTTAAGTTTTTATGTTATACCGGATGTACAGTTCAAAGCTACGCCACTGCATAAGCGTATTTGTTATACTATAATCCTGCTGTTGTATATAATTCGATCGGTGCTGTAAAAAAATAACCCAGTAAGAATACCGGGTTACAACCAAAACCAACCTGCTATATGCGCCCTTATGGTTAAGACAATGCTGAATATTTTAAGCGAAGACTGTTACTCACAACACTTATACTGCTCAACGCCATGGCTGCACCTGCAATCATAGGATCAAGGAGGAAGCCATTAATTGGATATAATACACCTGCAGCGATCGGAATGCCGATGAGATTGTAAATAAATGCCCAGAATAGATTCTGCTTAATGGTGTTGACTGTTTTCTTTGAAAGATCCAAAGCTTTCGATATACTGCTGAGATCAGATGTGATCAATGTCATTTTTGCCACATCCATTGCAATGTCACTTCCTTTACCCATGGCAATACTTACATCGGCCTGGGCTAATGCATGGCTGTCGTTGATACCATCGCCCACCATTGCCACCACCTTACCTTGTTGCTGCAACTGTTGTACAAACGCTGCTTTATCGGCAGGCATCACTTCGGCTTTATATTCTTTTAAACCAACCTCTCTGGCAATTGCAGCTGCGGTTTGCTGATTGTCACCTGTGAGCATAAATACCTCGATTCCTTTGTTCTGCAGACTTTCAATCGCTGCTTTTGAACTTGCTTTAATTCTATCTGCAATTGCAATAACTGCTACAATGTTCTCATTCTCTGCAAAAGCGATTACTGTCTTAGCCTGCTCCCGTAATTCATTAATGCGTAGTGTAAACTGTTTGTTTATTTGTATTCCTCTCTCTGATAGTAATCGTGTATTGCCAACCAGGTATTGACGTTCCTCATAAATCGCAGTAACACCTTTGCCTGTAATGCTGTCAATTTGTTGTAATGTCACAGGATTTATCTGTTCCTTTTGAAGGAAACGAACCACTGCTTCTGCAAGCGGATGTTCT
>CAYMSG010000627.1:0-752 GCA_964392955.1 uncultured Chitinophagaceae bacterium
AACCTGAAAAATATTGATGTACAAATTCCGAAAAACAAACTGGTTGTGATCACCGGTATCAGCGGCAGCGGCAAATCATCGCTTGCGTTTGATACCATTTATGCTGAAGGACAACGCCGATACATGGAAACCTTTGGTGCATATGCCCGGCAGTTTGTTGGTGATATGGAGCGCCCCGATGTTGATAAGATCACCGGTCTCTCTCCCGTTATTTCCATCGAACAAAAAACCACGAATAAAAATCCACGATCCACAGTGGGCACCATTACGGAAGTGTATGATTTTCTTCGTCTGCTCTATGCACGTGCAGGCGAAGCGTATTCCTACAACACCGGAAAGAAAATGGTGAAATGGAGCGAAGAAGAAATTGTAGAAAATATATTCAATCGTTTCAACGGACAAAAGATTTCATTACTGGCTCCATTGGTGAGAGGGCGTAAAGGACATTACCGTGAGTTGTTTGAAGACATCCGCAAAAAAGGGTTTGTAAAAGTGCGCATCGATGGAGAGATCAAAGACATTGTTCCGAAGATGCAGCTCGACCGTTACAAAATCCATGATATTGAAGTGGTGGTTGACCGTTTAAAAGCAACGGATGATTTTAGATTACGCATCAGTCAGAGTGTACAACAAACATTGAAGCTGGGAAAAGACCTGATGCTGATCGAAACAGAAAAGAACGGAGTTGTGTCCTATTCCAAACAATTGATGTGCGAAGATACCGGACTGAGTTACGAAGAACCATCACCCAA
>CAYMSG010000627.1:762-1754 GCA_964392955.1 uncultured Chitinophagaceae bacterium
AATGCATTTTCATTCAACTCACCTTATGGTGCCTGCCCCACCTGTAAAGGATTGGGTAATGTGTACAGCATTGATATGGAATTGGTAGTTCCCGATCAAACCAAAACAGTAAAAGAAGGAGGCATTGCACCGCTTGGTGAAGAACGTGATGCCAGCGTTTTTCAACAGGTAATTGCATTTGCAAAAAAATACAAGATCAAATTAGATGTACCGGTAAAAAATTTACCGAAAGAACAACTTGACCTTCTCTTGTTTGGTGATAAGAACATAAGCTCCGGTTTGGAAGTAGATGCAAACGATGATACTGTTCCACAGGAATACACAGGCAGTTATGAAGGAATTATTCCCATGCTGAAACGTTGGTTTGTATCGGCACACAGTACAGAAGGTTTGCGTGAATGGGTAACGCAGTTCATGACTTTGCAAACCTGTGGCACCTGCAACGGAGCAAGATTGAAAAAAGAAAGCTTGTGGTTTAAAATTGAAGACCGCAATATTTCTGAATTAAGTGATTTGAATCTTGATAACCTGGCAGCGTGGTTTGATGGTCTTGAATTGCGCATCAGCAACAAGCAGGCTGCCATTGCCAAAGATGTATTGAAAGAAATCAGGGAGCGGTTGCAGTTCTTATTGAATGTTGGATTAACCTATCTCACACTGAACCGGCCCAGCCGGACATTGAGTGGTGGCGAAAGCCAGCGTATTCGTTTGGCCACGCAGATCGGCTCTCAACTGCAGGGCATCACCTATATTTTAGATGAGCCAAGTATTGGTTTGCATCAACGGGATAATCATCGCTTGATTGAAGCGTTAAAAAATCTGCGTGATGTAGGTAACAGTGTGTTGGTAGTGGAGCATGATAAAGATATTATGCTTGCAAGTGATTTTTTAGTTGATATAGGACCCAAAGCAGGAAAGTTTGGAGGTAAAATTGTAGCCAGTGGTAGCCCAAAAGAAGTTTTAAAAACTAACACAGAAACTGCACAATATTT
>CAYMSG010000628.1:0-1749 GCA_964392955.1 uncultured Chitinophagaceae bacterium
ACGACTGGAGCCGTTTCGAAGGAGGAGCCGTGATCAATAAAATGATTGATGAAATTGTAACCACGTTTTCTTTTCAACAACCATCCGCTTCGGTGAAGCCATTGGTTGAATTATACAATGCCATTGAAAAAGTAAATGATGGCGATTGGAAAATAAAAAAGCTGAACGAAGTACAGGCATTGATTGAAGCATGCGCAGGTTTATGGCTGGAGGCAAGTACCAACCAGGAGTTTATTGTTACAGGCGACAGTTTACGGGTGAACTTCAATATTATTAACCGAACAAATGTTCCTGTTCAATTAAACCGGGTACAACTTGACAGCAGCAGTTTGCTTTCATTGCCGGATAGTGTAAAGTCAAGAATGAATTGGAATAGTGAATTTGTAAAAAATGATATTGGAACGCAGGGGTATTTTGTTGATTCCTCATTCAACAAAGAACTAACCTCTAATCAAAACCTGAATTTTAACCGGCGTATTTATGTTCGTAAAACAGCAACTGAACCTTACTGGATCGTAAAGCCGATGAGTGCCGGAAGCTTTACTGTAGATGATCAATACAAAATTGGATTGGCTGAAAATACAGCTTCTTACACGGTCATATTCAACCTGACAATTTATGGTACTGCATTTCGGTTTTACAAACCGGTTATGTACAAACATACCGATCCGGTAAAAGGAGAATTGTTTGAAAAACTGGTGGTGTATCCACCCGCTTTAATTAAAGCAAGTAATTCGTTGCTGCTGTTTAAGGATACAACTTCGAAACAGATCAGTTTTTCATTTGTACCGCAGGCTACTATTAAAACCAATGGAGCTGTATCGATCAATACAAGTAATGGCTGGCGTGTAAACCCCGATAACTGGAAGTTTGAATTTATAAAGGGCAACGAATATCAAATGAACACAAGAGTTCGCCCCGATCAGTTCAAAAACAACTTGTCTGGTTTTATTCAACCCAATTATACATCGGGCGTTTCATCGGTTAATAAGCAACGTGTACGTACTATTCAATACGATCATATTCCGGTGATTACTTATTTCCCGGATGCTGTTACAAAAGTGGTGACTGCTGATGTAAAAATTGCCGGAAAGAAGATCGGTTACATTAATGGCGCTGGTGATTTTTTACCGTACAGTCTGCAGCAACTTGGTTACACCGTTGATCTGTTGACAGAAGATAAACTTACTTACCAGAACCTGAAACAATACGATGCGGTTGTTACAGGCATTCGTGCTTACAATGTACATGCATGGTTAAGTAACGCATATGATGAATTGATGCGGTATGTAAAAGAGGGTGGTGTATTGCTGGTGCAGTACAATACAAGTAACCAGTTGGGACAGTTGCGTGCAAAAATTTCTCCATACCCATTGACGATTTCACGGAACCGTGTAAGTGAAGAAGATGCTGCTGTGAAATTTCTTGTGCCTGAGCATGTGGTGATGAATTATCCGAATAAGATCACTGCCAGTGATTTTGATGGATGGGTGCAGGAGCGAAGTGTGTACGAAGCAGACAATATCGATCCAGCTTTTACTGCTCTTTTTGAAATGAACGATGCCGGCGAACCAAAACATAATGGAAGTTTACTCGTAGCAGATTATGGCAAAGGCAGGTTTGTATATTCTGCATTGGCATTTTTCCGCCAATTGCCTGCCGGTGTGCCAGGTGCTTACCGTTTAATTGCTAACTTGTTGGCAAAACCAGTGGTTCAGAAATGAGTGATGAATGATGAGTAATGAGTTT
>CAYMSG010000629.1:0-1749 GCA_964392955.1 uncultured Chitinophagaceae bacterium
CTCAACGATCTCCTGTACTTTGGGGATACGTGAACTACCACCTACCAAAATCACTTCATCAATATCGCTGGTAGAAAGTCCTGCATCTTTCAATGCCAGTTCGCATGGCTTTAAACAACGCTCAAACAATTTATCGGCCAGTGCTTCAAATTTTGCACGTGTTAATTTCAGCACCAGATGTTTAGGAACACCATCCACTGCAGTAACATATGGCAGGTTTACCTCAGTTTCGCTGGAAGACGATAACTCAACCTTTGCTTTTTCAGCTGCTTCTTTCAAACGCTGTAATGCCATTGGATCTTTCCGCAGGTCAATGTTTTCCTGGCTCTTGAATTCATCGGCCAACCAGTCGATGATTACTTTATCAAAATCATCACCACCCAGGTGTGTATCACCATTGGTAGATTTTACTTCAAATACACCATCGCCCAATTCCAATACAGAAATGTCGAATGTACCACCACCAAGGTCGAACACGGCAATTTTCTGATCCTTGTGTTTTTTGTCAAGACCATAAGCCAAGGCTGCAGCAGTAGGTTCGTTTACAATACGGCGAACATTCAAGCCTGCAATTTCACCGGCTTCTTTGGTAGCCTGACGCTGAGCATCGTTAAAGTAGGCAGGCACGGTAATCACCGCTTCTGTTACTTCCTGGCCGAGATAATCTTCGGCTGTTTTTTTCATTTTTTGCAGCACCATCGCAGAAATTTCCTGCGGAGTATATAATCTGCCATCTATGTCAATACGAACGGTATTATTGTCACCCTGTGCTACTTTGTAGCTCCAGTGTTTGATCTCCTCACCCACTTCATCAAAGCGGCGGCCCATAAAACGCTTTACAGAACTGATGGTGTTTACCGGATTTGTAATAGCCTGGCGTTTTGCCGGATCACCTACCTTTCTTTCACCGTTTTTCAAAAATGCCACGATTGACGGGGTTGTACGACGGCCCTCATCGTTTGCAATAACTACCGGTTCGGCACCTTCCATTACGGATACGCAACTATTGGTAGTTCCTAAGTCGATTCCTATAATCTTTCCCATGATCTGGATTGTTTTTTAAGTTCACTTAGCTTACTCAATGATAATGCCATGGGGAGAAAAGTGAAAAAATGGCAGAAACAGAGTGTACTGCGTTTTATGTTTTTGGTACCAGCTGTGTGGCTGTCTGCTACTGTTTCTCATCTCTGCCATGAATACGGGCTGCTGCAAGGGGGGTGTCTCAAAGGTATCTGACGTTTTCAACGTCCTGATACCAGCTACCGCCCCCTATCTTTGCAACCTTGAACAACTGGTTCAATCAAATCCTACATCATAAATCAGACATCCTCCATGCGTGTTTTTAAATTCGGCGGTGCCAGCGTAAGCAACTATGAAAAAGTGCAGAACCTTGGCAACATCATCCAGCAATTTCCTGATGAGCAATTGATGATCGTTGTTTCGGCCATGGGCAAAACCACCAATGCGTTGGAGAAAGTAGCCGAAGCTTTTTTTGCCGGAAAGAAAGACGAAGCCCTGCAATTATTCCGTGCCGTGAAACTCCAGCACCTGGATGAAGCCAAGTATTTGCTGGTAACACATTTCAATCCGTTGATGGAACAGTTTTCCAATTTCTTTACGGAAATAGAATGGTTGTTGCACGATCAACCGGTTCGTGAGTATGATTATTACTACGATCAGATTGTTTGCCTTGGCGAATTGCTCAGCACATCCATTGTAAGTGCCTATCTCAACGAGATCGGGCTGAAG
>CAYMSG010000630.1:0-1748 GCA_964392955.1 uncultured Chitinophagaceae bacterium
AACTATATTACATTCTCTTTTACTGACTTCAGCGTTGAATAGAATTCCTGAACGTACAAGAGTGCGACGCAACCGGTGCCTTACAGCATTCCTAACGACCGTTACCAAAAAACCTTGAAAAACGGTTGAAATTTCACGCTCAGGTTAGCGCTCAAACCAATACTTTTGCAGCCAAATTCTCCCCATGCCAAAAGATAATTCGATAACCAGTGTGCTGATTGTAGGCAGCGGCCCCATTGTAATTGGCCAGGCCTGTGAGTTTGATTATTCGGGTTCGCAAGCGGCCCGCAGTCTTCGTGAAGAAGGGATCGAAGTGATCCTGATCAACAGTAACCCCGCCACCATTATGACCGACCCCATGATGGCCGACCGTGTGTACCTGTTGCCCCTCACTATTGAAAGTATTGAACAGATACTGGAAGAAAATCCGCAGATCACCGCTGTATTGCCCACCATGGGCGGACAAACAGCCCTGAACCTCTGTAAAGAGGCCGATGAGTTGGGCATTTGGGAAAAGTTCAACGTGAAAATGATTGGTGTGGATGTAAAAGCAATTGACACAGCCGAGGACCGGGAAAAATTCCGCCAGCTGATGATCGATATTGGTATCGGCGTGGCCCCTTCAAGAGTGGCCAACTCGCTGCTGGAAGGTAAAGAGTTTGCGCAGGAAATTGGTCTTCCGTTAGTAATACGACCCTCGTTTACCCTTGGTGGAAGCGGTGGTGGAATTGTATTTCATAAAGATGAACTCGATGCCGCACTTGAGCGTGGATTAACCGCCAGCCCCATGCATGAGGTGTTGGTGGAAAAAGCATTGCTCGGCTGGAAAGAATTTGAATTGGAACTGTTGCGGGATAAAAACGATAACGTGGTGATCATTTGTACGGTGGAAAACTTCGACCCGATGGGAGTACATACCGGCGACAGTATTACCGTTGCTCCTGCTATGACCTTGAGCGATACGGCGTTCCAGAACATGCGGAACATGGCCATCAAAATGATGCGCAGCCTTGGCAACTTTGCCGGCGGTTGTAATGTGCAGTTTGCCATGAATCCCGAAAACGAAGAAATTATTTCAGTGGAGATCAATCCACGTGTAAGCCGTTCATCAGCGTTGGCAAGTAAAGCAACGGGGTATCCCATTGCAAAAATTGCCGCCAAGTTAGCCATTGGTTATACATTGGACGAACTGAAAAACCAGATCACCCAAACTACATCAGCGTATTTTGAACCGGCATTGGATTATGTAATTGTGAAGATGCCCCGTTGGAATTTCGACAAATTCAAGGGTGCAGATGATCGTTTAGGTTTACAAATGAAGAGCGTGGGTGAGGTAATGGGTATTGGCCGCAGCTTTACCGAAGCGGTTCAAAAAGCTTGTCAGAGCCTGGAAAACAATGCAGTTGGCTTGGGCTACTATGGCTTAAGCTTGAAACATGCGGAGGAGTTGATTGAATACATCAAGGTGCCGAAATGGGATCGCATTTTCCGTATCAAAGATGCCCTGATGGCGGGTGTAAGTGTAAAAACGATTGTGGAAGCAACCAAAATCGACCGTTGGTTCATTTACCAGATCCAGGATATTGTGAATATGGAAAAAGAACTGGCGAAATATGATATGAACACGTTACCGGAAAATCTGTTGCGGGAAGCAAAACGCATGGGCTTTGGTGATGAACAGATCTGCCGTATTATGAAAGAAGACGCCAGCGAAGATGAGCTTTATCAAAAACGGAAAGCCTGGGGCA
>CAYMSG010000631.1:0-1738 GCA_964392955.1 uncultured Chitinophagaceae bacterium
GATCGTGCACAGTTTATCGAAGATTCTGTAAAAGCTGCAAAGAAAACAGAAGCACAACGTGTGGCCGATAGTGTAAAGGCATTGATTGCACTTGGACCCGATGCAAAAAAACTTGCTGATTCTTTGGCAAAGAAAAATGCCGATTCTATCGCTGCTGTTTTAAAAGCAGATACTGCACGTGCCAAACGTGAAGCCTTGGCAAAAGAAGAATTGAAGAAGAAAGAAAAATACAGTCCGGAAGAAACACAGGTGAAAGTATATTATCAAAAAGATATGCCGAACGGAACCATGCTGCTGAAAAATGCACGCATCATTACCATGAAAGGTGAAGAAGTGATTGAAAATGGTGATGTGCTCATTGTCAACAACCGCATCAAAGCTGTTGGTAAAACAGGTACACTCACAGTTCCTGCCGGTACAAAAGAAATTGATTGCACCGGTAAAACCATTACGCCTGGTTTTGTAGATACACATTCGCATATGTGGACCTATTGGGGTTTGCATAAAAACACGTCCTGGATCTACGCAGCCAATCTTGCTTATGGAGTTACCACCACCCGTGATCCGCAAACAGCTACTACCGATGTGTTGACCTGGAGCGATATGGTGGAAGCAGGACAAATGCCCGGCCCACGTGTGTACAGCACAGGCCCCGGTGTTGGTTTCTGGATGTATAATTTAAAGAGCCTGGAGCAAACACGCAATGTGTTGAAACAATACAGTAAGTATTACAACACACAATACATTAAAATGTATCTCGTTGGTAACAGGCAACATCGTCAGTGGGTGATCATGGCAGCAAAAGAGCAAAAGCTGATGCCAACAACAGAAGGTGGTTTGGATTACAAACTTAACATCACCCAGTTGTTTGATGGTTATCCCGGTCATGAGCATGCGATTCCAGTATTTCCGTTGTACAACGATGTAACAAAAACCATTGCTGAAAGTAAAATGGCGTACACGCCTACCTTACTGGTTGCGTATGGCGGCCCCTGGGCAGAGAATTTTTATTACACCACCGAAAGCCCGGTGCATGATAAGAAACTAAACTTTTTTACACCGTATGAAGAAATGAGTGCAAAATCACGCCGCCGTGCCGGTGGTTTAGGTGGATGGTTTACACCGGAAGATCATGTGTTTAAAAAACATGCACAAGGTGTAAATACAATTGTACAGCAAGGTGGGTTGGCAGGTGTAGGAAGTCACGGACAACTACAGGGCCTCGGCTATCATTGGGAATTATGGAGTGTGGCAAGTGGCAGCATGAGTAATATCAATGCATTACGCACTGCAACCATTCTGGGTGCAACAGCGCTTGGTTTGGATAAAGAACTCGGCAGTGTGGAAGAAGGCAAACTCGCTGATGTTATTATTATGGATGCAAATCCGCTGCAAAATATCCGCAACACAAATACCATCCGTTATGTGGTGAAGAATGGCAGATTATATGACGGTAATACATTGGATGAAGTGTATCCTACTCCACGTAAACTGGATGCAGGCAGCTGGACCAAGCCTGCTCCGAAAGTGACAACGGAGGTGAAGGAATAATTTCTTACAACTCGTTTTACAAAAAAGCTCCATCCTTAGTGATGGAGCTTTTTGCTTTACCAGGACAACAACTCTTCCCATTCGCTGCATCATCTATCCCTCAATATTCAATCTTTATCAATTTCTTTTTCACAATCGCCGATGTTTATAAATTTTCTCATTATCTGCTTTTAAAAAAAATTATTTC
>CAYMSG010000632.1:0-1737 GCA_964392955.1 uncultured Chitinophagaceae bacterium
AAGGAAAAAAATAAATTCCTGATTACCCGTGATTATTAATGCATTCACCGGCTTACTAACTCCACCTCAAAAACTTTTTCAAAGTTTCGCTTTACATGTTCTTTTGCTTCTTCAAAATCAACGGAAGCACCAACTTCTTTTTCTAAAGAAGTAACGGCTTTGTTTTCAATGCCACATGGGATTATGTGATTGAAATAATTCAAATCGGTATTTACATTAAAAGCAAATCCATGCATGGTTACCCAGCGGCTGCAACGCACACCCATGGCACATATCTTCCGTTCTTTTCCTTTTACATCCGGATCGAGCCACACACCTGTTTCACCTTTGCTCCGCTCACCTTTCAATCCATAACCGGCCATGGTTAAAATAATTACTTCTTCCAGTTTGCGCAGGTATTTACCAATGTCGGTTTCAAATTTTTCCAGGTCGAGAATAGGATAACCTACAATTTGCTGCGGACCATGAAAGGTAATATCGCCACCCCGATTGGTTGGATAATATTCGATTCCTTTTGCAACCCGTTCTTCCTCGCTGATAAGAATATTTTTTACATCGCCGCTTTTGCCAAGCGTGTACACGGGTGGATGTTCTACCAAGAGAAGTGAGTGGTGAGTGGTAAGCGGCAAGTCGTGAGTGGTGAGCGGTGAGTCGTTCTCCTCATCAACTACCGGCTGCCGGCTATCGGCTGCAATACGCAAAGCTGCTTTTATCTCCAGGTTGCGTTTCAACAAACTTTCCTGGTAATCCCAGGCCTGTTTGTACGGCATATTTCCTAAGTCTTCAAACTGCACCAACTGTGTCATAAGCTGCAAATTTAGGTTGATTTTTCCTGCGCTTTAGTATTGAAGAAAATTGCCAGGAAGAGCTTCTGTGAAATTTTTATTGCCTTTTTGACAATTCAGGCATGAAAAATTTCAGATCGGATTGAACGGATGGCATACAGGGCTTACTTTTGCAGGCAATGATAGATGAAGAGATACTCGACGAAAACAGTGAATTAGACAATGGTGACGGTTCGGAAGAACTGTTTGAGAAAATGCGTTTTGTGGTTACCAAGGGTCAGGAGCCTTTGCGAATCGACAAATTCCTGATGACAAAAATCGAAGGCGCTACCCGCAACAAAGTACAACGTGGTATTGAAACGGGTTTGGTACTGGTGAATAATACAACCGTTAAAGCCAATTACAAAGTAAAACCGGGCGATGAAATTGTAACATTTACCGATACATCGCCGGAAGATACCAACCTCCAGCCCGAACAACTTCCGCTCAACATTGTGTTTGAAGATGACCATGTAATGCTGGTCAACAAGGTAGCGGGTATGGTGATGCATCCGGGCTGTGGTAATTATTCCGGCACGTTGGTGAATGGTGCATTGTGGCATTTTCAACAACAGAGGCCCGATCTTTCCGAAACAGAATTACCACGTTTTGGTATGGTACACCGGATTGATAAAAATACAAGCGGCCTCGTGATCATGGCGAAAACCGAACAGGCAAGTGTACACCTGGCCAAACAATTCTTTAATCATACAGTTGAACGAAAATATGTGGCGTTGGTATGGGGTGATATCAAAGAAGACAGCGGCACGATTACAGGACATGTAGGAAGACATCAGCGGTTTCGTAAAATCATGGACGTATACCCCGACGGTGAATATGGAAAAGAAGCCATTACCCATTACACGGTGCTGGAACGCTTCGGCTATACCACACTGGTAGAATGCAAGTTGGA
>CAYMSG010000633.1:0-1736 GCA_964392955.1 uncultured Chitinophagaceae bacterium
TCATTAATCACCTTTAATCATTTACAATGTTTCTAACCTTAAACCATCAGAAGCTGGATCTTTACAGCTTTTCAAAAACATTTACGCTTGAGTGTTATAAGTTAACAAAGATCTTTCCTGCTGATGAAAAATTCGGAATGACTTCACAAATCAGAAGAGCAGCATTATCCGTGCATTTGAATATTGCAGAAGGCTCTTCCAGAAAGTCAGAAGTTGAAAGAAAGAGATATTATGAAATAGCAAGAGGATCGGTCATTGAAATTGGCGCAGCGCTGGATATTGCGAAAGAGATTGAGTACTTAAATAATTATGATTTAAATAAACTTGGTGAATCAATGATCAAATGCTTTAAGCTATTAAGCGGACTGATTGAATCGAAAGCATCCCATTGACCATTCACCATTGACCATTCACAACTATGTACGAAAAAAGCAAAGAACTATTCGAACGGGCACAGAAAAGTATTCCGGGTGGAGTTAACTCTCCTGTACGTGCATTTAAAAGTGTAGGTGGTACGCCATTGTTCATGCAAAAAGCAAAAGGTGCTTACATGTATGATGCAGATGGTAATCAATACATCGATTACATTGCTTCATGGGGACCCATGATTCTTGGTCATGCACATGAACCTATTGTAAAAGCCATTCAGGAAAAAGCATTTGATTCAACTTCGTTTGGTGCACCAACTGAATTGGAAATTGAAATGGCCGAGTTAATTCTCAGCATGGTACCCAATGTTGACATGATCCGCATGGTGAGCAGCGGTACAGAAGCCTGTATGAGTGCGATCCGTTTGGCCAGAGGTTATACCGGACGAAATAAGATCATCAAATTCGAAGGACATTATCACGGTCATGCTGATTCATTTTTAGTAAAAGCAGGTAGTGGTGTGGCCACCTTCAATATTCAAACGGTGCCCGGCGTAACGGCTGGTGTAGCGAACGATACATTAACTGCTGCATATAACGATCTGGATGCAGTAAAAAAGTTAGCAGCAGAACATAAAGGAGAAATTGCAGCCATCATTGTGGAACCTGTTGCAGGTAACATGGGTTGCATTTTACCACAGCCCGGTTTTCATGAAGGCTTACGCCAATTATGTGATGAAGAAGGAATTGTTTTCATTTTTGATGAAGTGATGACAGGCTTTCGTTTAGCCGCAGGTGGTGCGCAGGAACGTCTGGGTATTAAAGCTGATTTGGTTACGTATGGTAAAGTAATCGGCGGCGGTATGCCTGTTGGTGCGTTTGGTGGTAAGAAAGAAATTATGCAACACATTGCTCCGTTAGGAAATGTGTACCAGGCCGGAACATTGAGTGGCAACCCGATTGCGATGATAGCCGGTTATACGTTGCTTACAGAATTAAAGAACAATCCCTCTATTTACAAAGAGCTGGAAGAAAAAACCATTTACTTGCGTGATGGATTGAACGAAGTATTGAAGGCATGGGGGCAACCCTACATCATTAACCAACTTGGTTCAATGATCAGCATTCACTTCAGCGATCATGCAGTAGTTGATTTTGCAACAGCAGCATCTGCCAATAATGAACTGTTCAAAAAATATTTTCATGCCATGTTGAAGCGTGGGGTGTATTTGCCGCCATCTGCTTTTGAAAGCTGGTTCCTCAACAATGCATTAACGTATGCTGATTTAGATAAGACCATTGCGGCTACAAAAGAAAGTTTGCAGGAACTTGTCTGACGCCCTCGTCTGACAAGTTTATTCACCAGTA
>CAYMSG010000634.1:0-1731 GCA_964392955.1 uncultured Chitinophagaceae bacterium
TCATTGGGTGGTGTTTGTGTTTTCACTTCCGGAGGTGTTTCAGCAACACACTAATACTTGGCATCATTAATTTGTAAGCGACCGGCTTTTGCCTGGTTCAATGCTTCACGCATTACATCCATGCTTAAACCATCCACTTTAATATCCATCTGCACACCGCAAATACCATCACGTGTGCCGGTTACTTTAAAGTCCATATCACCGAGATGATCTTCATCACCCAGGATATCTGTTAAAATTGCATACTTACCATCGCCACGAGTAATCAATCCCATTGCCACACCACTTACGTGTTTCTGCACCGGAACACCTGCATCCATCAACGCTAATGAACCCGCACAAACAGTAGCCATGGAAGACGAACCATTTGATTCAAGAATATCGCTCACTACACGCACAGTGTACGGATATTCACTGCCCGGCATCATTTGTTTTAATGAACGCTGTGCAAGGTTACCATGACCTACTTCACGACGGCCTACACCACGCATCATCTTTACTTCACCCGTAGAGAAAGGAGGGAAATTATAATGCAGGAAGAATTTTGAGTAGTTACTGTTTGCTGCACTTTCCACCAACAACTCATCCAGCTTTGTACCCAATGTAACTGTTGTTAAGGATTGTGTTTCGCCACGTGTAAACAAAGCAGATCCGTGTGGAGTTGGTAATGGTTCAATTTCCATTGCCAGCGGACGTACCTCATCCAGCTTACGGCCGTCGAGGCGTACACGATCTTCAAGAATCATGTTACGTACCACTTCCCACTTCAGGTCTTCAAAGTATTTTTTTGCAAACTTTTTATCGGCATCGGTTGCTTCTTCACCCAAACTTGCGATCAACTCATCTTTCAATGCGCTGTAGGCATCGCTGCGTTCGTTCTTTGCACTACCCTTTCTGGAAATTTCATATACTTTTTCCTTTGCAAATGCAATTACTTTCTGGTTGATCTCTTCATTGCCTTCAGGCTTTTTGTAATCACGCTTGGTGGTAATACCTTTCGCCTCACGTAATTCCTGTTGTGCTTTAATCTGCAATCGAATGGCATCATGTGCCATTTCCAATGCTTTCACCAGGTCTTCTTCACTGCATTCTTTTGCTTCACCTTCCACCATCATCAGGTTCTTTTCAGTGGCAGCAATGATGAATTCAGAAGTTGCTCTTGCCAATTGTGAGCGGGTTGGATTGATGACCATTTCGCCGTCAATCGTGGCAATACGCACTTCCGAAATAATTTCTTTGATGGGAATATCTGACACTGCCAGTGCAGCCGATGCAGCTAAACAAGCCAATGCATCGGGCATTACCTCCGCATCAGATGAAACGAGACTGATCAATACCTGCACGTCGCACAAATAATCTTCGGGGAACAAGGGACGCAAAGCACGGTCGATCAAACGGCTGGTGAGAATTTCATAATCGTTCAATCTTGCTTCACGCTTAAAAAATGAACCGGGGATACGGCCAGCAGACGCAAACTTTTCCTGGTAGTCTACTGATAAAGGAAAGAAATCCTGTCCTTCCTTTGGTTCTTTATTGGCTACTACTGTGGCAAGCAATACGCAATTGCCCTGCCGAACAGTTACAGCACCATCGGCCTGGCGGGCAAGTTTACCGGTTTCAATGGTAACAATGCGGCCACCACCCAAATCAAATGATTTACTGATAGGTTGTGATAACATACAAAATGTTGTTTTTGAATTGACGGCAGGCAGGCGGGATAGGAGCCGTACA
>CAYMSG010000635.1:0-1728 GCA_964392955.1 uncultured Chitinophagaceae bacterium
AACTTCTTCTTCGCACGAAGAGGGGGCTGATCGGAAATGGGCTGTTGCCACAAAGGAATTTATTGGTGATGAAAACGGAAACCTGAAGGCGTTAAAGATTGTTGACCTGGAATGGAAGAGTAGTGAGGATGGCCGTCCGGCTTCGTTTGTTGAGCGGGAAGGCAGCGAACGCACTATTCCCTGTGATCTGGCATTGCTGGCCATGGGTTTTGTAAATCCGCAGTATGTTGGCTTGCTGGAACAGTTGGGTGTAGAACTGGATGAGCGCAAAAATGTAAAAGCAACCGAAAAGGAATACAAAACCAATATTAATAAGGTGTTCACTGCCGGTGATATCCGTCGGGGACAATCGCTCGTGGTATGGGCCATCAGTGAGGGAAGAGAGTGCGCCCGTAAGGTAGATGAGTTTTTAACCGGTTCATCAATTTTAGAAACAAAAGATCAAACCGCTACTTTTTCGTTAATTGGTTAGATATTTTTTTGTTTAGGTTTAATGACGCCCAAACAGTAGAAACAGGTGTAAGTTGTTGAAAAATATAAACTTGCACCTGTTTTTTTATTGTCATTCAGTAAATATTACGATTTATAAAATGTGATAAAAACTAACCGATGCTATTCTTTTTTAATTGTAGTTTAGTTAAATAATAATTAATTATAGAATTAATTAATATCTAAACCAAAAATCGATCGACCATGATTAAAAAAGTAACCCCCCGGCAAATCGCCCCCTTTCTCATTTTGGCGTTAGTTGCCATTGCAGCGCTCTTTATTCCGGCTGCTTCCGCATTTGAAGACAAAGAAGGTGTTTACAATGGTGCAGACATTGCATGGATCATTGTGGCAACAGCCCTCGTATTTTTAATGACGCCCGGCCTTGCCTTTTTCTATGGAGGGATGGTGCACCGCAAAAATGTGATTTCAACCATGATCAAAAGTGTGGTTGCCGCAGGTATTGTAGGTGTGCTGTGGGTAGTTGTTGGTTTCAGCCTCGCCTTTGGTGATTCTATCGGCGGCGTTATTGGTGATCCAAGAACCTTTTTATTTTTCAAGGATGTATCATCAGGCGCTCCCTGGAGTTTAGCGCCAAGCATTCCGCTTGGTTTGTTTGCGATCTTTCAAATGATGTTCGCAATTATTACGCCGGGACTGGTTGTGGGTGCCGTTGCTGAACGTATCCGTTTTACATCTTATGTTCTCTTTACTGTTCTCTTTTGTTTATTGGTATATGCACCCCTTGCACACTGGAGCTGGCATCCCGAAGGATTTCTTGCACTCATGGGTGTTTGGGATTTTGCAGGTGGTACCGTAGTACATATTTCTGCTGGTTGTGCGGCGTTAGCAGGCGCACTCGTATTGAAGCGTCGTAAAGTGCACATGGAAAATAAAGAAATTCCACCAGCGAACGTACCCTATGTATTGATCGGTACCGGTTTGCTCTGGTTTGGCTGGTTCGGTTTCAATGCCGGATCTGCATTAGGTGCAAATGCATTGGCTGTATCTGCTTTTGCAACAACCAATACAGCAGCGGCGGCTGCCGGTTTAAGCTGGATGTTCTTTGATGTATTGCGTGGCAAAAAACCTTCGGTACTCGGTTTCTGTATCGGTGCTGTTGTTGGTCTCGTTGCCATTACACCCGGTGCCGGTTTTGTAGGTATCCCGCAAAGTATTTTCATTGGTGTTGTATCAGCCATTATTTCAAACATCGCTGTTTATTATAAGCAAAAATCA
>CAYMSG010000636.1:0-1721 GCA_964392955.1 uncultured Chitinophagaceae bacterium
GCAATAGAAGTGAGTTTGATGGCTTTGATAAAACCGGTATGCGGAATATGCGGGCCACGACAGAGATCGGTAAAACCACCTTGTGAGTAAAAGGTTATTTCACCATCATTGAGATTTTGCAAGAGGTCCAATTTGTATTCATCGCCTTTCTCTGCAAAATAAGCAACCGCATTCTCCTTGCTGATTTCGATACGTTGATACGGGTTATTCTTCTTCGCCAGTTCATTCATCTTCTTTTCCAGCGTGAGCAGATCCTCTTCCGTGATCTTTTGATCGCCCAGGTCCATATCATAATAAAAACCTCTGTCCAACGCAGGGCCTACCCAGAATTTCACACCGGGGAACAACGACTCCACTGCTTCTGCCATCAAATGCGCACTGGAATGCCAGAACGTATTCTTTCCTTCTGCATCATCCCACGTGAGTAATTTCAACGATGCATCGCTTTGGATGGGGCGGGTCATATCCCACACCTCACCGTTTACACTTGCGGCCAATACTTTGCGTGCCAATCCTTCGCTGATCGATTTGGCAATGTCCATGGCGGAAACTCCCTGTTCGTACTCACGTACTGCTCCATCCGGAAAACTGATCTTCATGAATTATCGTCTTAATTTTTTTATGACTGCGAAGGTAACAAATGATTACGGATGCTGCTAAAAGTAAAATTAACAAAGCCTTTCGCCCTTCCCTTTTTTTCAAATGCGTAATTTGCGGCCGGGTACAGCACTTACAGTATGAAACAACTTTTACTTTTTGGTTTTCTTTTTTGCTCAACACAATTGTTTGCGCAGAAATACAGCGGACAGTGGAGCGGCAGTTTTGATGCAACCGGCGAACCCGGTAACCGCACAGAATATTTCCTGGAACTGGAAGTAAACGGCACCAAAGTGGAAGGTACTTCTACCACTTATTTTATGATTGAAGGCAAACGCTTTTATACCATTTGCAAAGTCATTGGCACGCTAGATCCCAGCAGCAAAACCATTGTATCGAAAGAAGTGGCACGTATCAAGGCCAATACCCCGCAATGGTTTAAAGATTGCTTTCAGGTACACACACTCACCTATTTCAAAAAAGGAGATACGGAAGAACTGGAAGGCCGCTGGAAAGGTGCCAATGAAGAACAGAACTGCGGAACAGGTACTACTGTTCTTTCACGCAAGCAGTTGATA
Organism: uncultured Chitinophagaceae bacterium; assembly: GCA_964392955.1. Lineage (GTDB taxonomy): Bacteria > Bacteroidota > Bacteroidia > Chitinophagales > Chitinophagaceae > Lacibacter. Next base: position 1,176 of record CAYMSG010000636.1, read on the forward strand.
AAAAACCTGATCACGAATACGCCACCGCAAAACAACACGGTGCGCATGAACCCTGCACCCAATAAACCGGCTACACAAAAACCGGCCACGACACAAAAAACAAATTCCAATACACAAAAACCAAACAGCAACACAGCTGCAACAAAACCAAAAACAGAAGAACCGGTGAAGAATCAACCAACCATCACCAAAGTGGAGAATGAAAAAGAGAGCGGCAACAAAACAGAAATAAAACCGGTTATACCTGCACCCGCATTACCGGGCCGTTTGGAAAAACGTGAAAGCAAAGTGTTTGAAACAATTGGAATTGACGAAGAAGAAATTACCGTGAACCTGTACGACAATGCTGAAATAGATGGCGATATTATTACCGTACTTTTTAACGGTGAAGTAGTTGCCTCGCAAAAAACATTGAGTGATAAACCTATTACGTTAAAACTGAAAGCCATCCGTGGCCGTGATAATACACTCACCATGTATGCCGAAAACCAGGGACGTGTGCCACCCAACACAGCTATTATGCGTGTGCAAAACGGCGACCAGTAT
>CAYMSG010000637.1:0-1717 GCA_964392955.1 uncultured Chitinophagaceae bacterium
TTAACGAAATGGATACAGTAATGGCCAGATATAACCATAAAGCTAAAATTCCTAAATACACAAAAATAAAATAATAGTGCACCAATGCAAGAACCGGAAAAGCAATAAGGAATCCCACAAAAAAAGCAGGTACAAGCTGACGTAACGTAGTAATGGTTTTATGCTTTCGGTTTACATATACTTTCCAGTATCCGTACTGACGATATTGTTTGAACATTTTACTCCAGGCTGCCCGAACTACATAATGAAACCTGACAGTGCCGGTTAACCAGAGTTTATATCCGGCTTTTATTATTCTATAATTAAGCTCGTCATCCTGATTTCGAATTAAATTTTCATCAAAGAATCCCACTTTTTCCAAAACTGCCCTTTTATAAAGCGGAGTACCAATGGTATCAACATAACCTTCCTTACCGCCAGTTCTGAAATGAGCATTACCAACACCAAAACGATGGGACATAGCAAAACCTATCCATTCAGATTTTTTGTCGTAAAAACTGTTTTCTATCGTGCCTCCTACTCCTGCCAGTTGCGATTCTTCGTCCAGAAAATCAATACAAACGTTAATATAATTACTATCGATGGTAGAATGGGCACCCATAATCATAACATATTCAGAATCTGCAGCATTAATTCCAAGATTCATGGCAACCGGTGTTATTTTGTCAGGATTGTCAATCAGGTGAACACACGGATATTTTTCTGCTAATTTTTTAATAACGTCACGCGTGCCATCATCACTCATGCCATCCACAACAGCAATAAACAAATCTTCCTGCGCAACATTGTTTTGCAAGACACTTAAAATACAAGCCTCAATATAGTTTAGTTCATTTCTACAGGGAATTGCTACCAAAATTCTATATTTCCTTGAGTCAACCACTGATGAATATTTTAAATACCATTAAATATTAATCCTTCACACACCTAACACTCAACCCATCTGTTTCAAAACTAAGATAAAACTGAAATTCTTTATCTCCTTTTTCGTGAAATCCACAACTAACACCATCGCTTTCGTCTATAGTGGACGTCCACCACTGAGCCCTTTCACCCAAATCGTCAAACATACAACATACCTTCCGCCTTCCTGCAGGCAGCGCATTAAAACCAAATTCATCGGTGCCATTTTTACCACCACTCCAACCGGTTTTACTTTTTAACTTCTTGCTTATTCCCTTCTGTAAAAATGATTGTAGGGCATACCACTCGTCTTCATTAGGTATATGCCATCCATCTGGTGCCAAACCTCTTGAGTCCTTTACTGCAAACACATTGTACAATTTACCATATTTATCCCCGTTTTCCGGTTTATTGTCGTAATAACACCAGGCAGGTTGCCCATTCTCGCCCGCTTTATCCCATTCTTCCTTGGTTTTCGCTTCCGGAATAAGATCTCCATTACGAAATCTATCTACATTTAAATTTTTTGTCATCCATTGTTGTTTCCCTATCGCTACCGCATTATACTTTTGAGACGAAACCATTTTTGTAATAAAAACAAGTAGTACACTCATTAAAAATAAATTAACCCTCTGCATTTTATATAATTTATTGGTATTAATTCAATAACAAACTTTCCGATTTTCAGCAAATATAAGGGTCTAAGACAAAACCGCCCGCCAATAAAAAAATAATGTATGCTTAAATGCAGTTTTATATGGGGCGGGGTTACAGTCAACCCAAATCATGCGTCAGGGGATCGTAGTGAGTGTTG
>CAYMSG010000638.1:0-1709 GCA_964392955.1 uncultured Chitinophagaceae bacterium
TCACCACATCCCGATGATGATATTATCTCGATGGGAGGAACTTTTCAGCGCTTACACGACCAGGGACATGAAGTACATGTAGCGTACCAGACCAGCGGCAACATTGCAGTAACCGATGAGTTTGTAACACGGTTCCTGGATTTTGCAGTTGGCTTTGAAGATATGGTGGGATCAGATGCTTCCAAATCAAGAAGTATACTGGCCGAAGCAAGAGGTTACCTGGAAAATAAAAAATCGAACCAGGTTGATACTGCTGAGATACGTGCGATCAAAGGATTGATCCGTCGTTGTGAAGCGGCTGCCACCTGTCGGTATGTTGGTTTGAAAGAAGGACAATGGCATTTTCAGAATCTTCCGTTTTACGAAACAGGTACCATTGAAAAAAATCCAATGGGTGAAGAAGATGTAAAACTTACCATGGAACTGTTGCGCAAGATCAAACCACAACAGGTGTATTGTGCCGGCGATTTTGCTGATCCGCACGGAACGCATTTGGTTTGTTTCAACGTGGTGCTGGAATCATTGCGTCGTATAAAAGCCGATGGTGATGCATGGATCAACGATTGCTGGTTGTGGTTGTACAAAGGAGCGTGGCAGGAGTGGAACATGGAAGAAATTGAAATGGCAATCCCTATGAGTCCGGAGCAGGTGATGAAAAAACGCTTTGGTATTTTCATTCACCAATCACAAAAAGATATGGTGCCGTTCCAGGGAAGCGACAGCCGTGAGTTCTGGCAACGTGCCGAAGAACGCAATGCAGCTACTGCTAATCTTTACGGAAAGTTGGGCTTAACACAATATGCCGCCATGGAAGCATTTGTACGGTGGCATTATTAAGTAGGAACGCATTTAATTTACTACCACGATGCCTTGGTCGGTGTCTTCACCGACCAGCAAGTCGTTTTGAATAGTTAACAAATTGAGTGTCGAAGAAAGTGTATTCTACATTTATATTTGCAACCTGTTTGGCTTACAATTTGCTAACTCATTAAAAAACTGTTTATGAAAAAACAATCAATCCTCTTTTTGTTATTCGCTTTCTTTTTATTTCAATCTGTACAAGTGCAGGCCATTGTTCCGGTAACGGAAAAAGGGATGCAGGAACATGTAACCAATGCAGTTGATGCTTTCAACAATCTTTCTAAACGAGAAAAGAAGCAACGCATCAGCGAAGTAAAAAAGCAAGTTAAAGCTCTTAAACAAGCAAAGCGCCAGGGAAAAGATGCAGATGAGCAAACCATTTTGCTGGTGATCCTTGCAATTCTGTTGCCACCATTGGCGGTTTATCTTCACCAAAATGCCATCAATACCAAATTCTGGATCAGCCTGGTACTAACATTGCTGTTCTGGGTGCCGGGTGTTATTTATTCATTGCTGGTAGTATTGGGTGTGGTATAATCTGTTTTTTATTTATTTGGAAGAGCAAAGTGACAAACGCTTTGCTCTTTTTTTATGTATTATCAAATGTTTCTGTATTATTTTGTTGTTACGGGGAAATTCAATGCAGCGGAATTCAGTTTTTAAGACTCATTAAACAGACAAACCACTTTTTATGAGAAATTTCACCTTCCTGGTATCGCTGTTTCTGCTGTTGCAAAGCTGCGATCCCCTTGGGTCCGGTAGCTGGAGCGGAGGACAACAGGCCTATGTTCCGGTATATGTAAAACCCGAAAATCTCACAGCCATCTCTGTACAATCGGCCAAAGCAA
>CAYMSG010000639.1:0-1703 GCA_964392955.1 uncultured Chitinophagaceae bacterium
CCGGCAACCGGCAACTATGTAATTGCATTACCCATGAAAATAAAAGGCGGCAGCGGTGGTCCGTTGCGGATGATTGCATGGGTGAATGAGTAATGCGTTTGCATTGCATACTTGTATTTATTTTCCGTAACTGAAAATTTACGTTGTACGTTCGTTATTCTACTATTCCTCAGCTCTTCAATTTGCTGTAGTTTAGCAGCAAATCCATACCCGTGAAACGATCTGTATTATTTCTCCCTTGTTTCCTGCTTTTTTGTACCGGCTTTAGTCAGCCGTTTGCTGACACCACAGGTAAAATAGTAGAGCAGAAAGAAAATATCATTACAGAAAAGACAATTGTAAAAATTGAAAACCTGGGGTTTCGTGTAAACTCCGAATTGGCTGAATTGCGCCCAACCATTTCTGCTGATGGTAATCTTCTGTTTTTTATTTGCGAAGGCCATCCGCAAAACAAACATGCACATGAAGTTCGGAACTCACAGGACATCTGGTATTCCGTAAGAGATACATCAACAGGAAAATGGAGCGATGCTGTTCATTTAGGCTATCCGTTTAATACAGCACATTACAATGCCGTTTACTGGATATCGCCTGATAAAAACCGTATCCTGCTGCGTAATGCTTTTGTGGATGGCGATTACTATGGAAACGGAGTGAGCATGAGCGAGGTGCAGAAAGACGGACGATGGAGCAAACCAAATATGTTGAAGATCAAAAACTATCATAAGTACGATCGTGGATTCCAATCGGGCGCATCCATGTCGAGCGATGGCCGGGTGTTATTGCTGTATATGAGTGAAGAATCAAAAAGCCGTATCAATAAAATTTATGTATGTTTCCTGCAACCGGATGATACCTGGAGTGAACCCAGAAGTATTGGCAAAAAAATCAATCTGCCGGGATACAATCAAATGACACCCTACTTAGCATCTGATGGTACAACACTTTATTTCAGCAGCGACCGACCCGGAGGATTGGGAGACCATGATATCTGGAAAACAAAAAGACTGGATAGCAGCTGGCAAAAGTGGAGCGACCCTGTTAATCTTGGTGCGCCCATCAATACGCCCGATTTTGATGCATTTTTTACACTTGATGCAGGCGGCGAGTACGCCTACCTTACCAGCAGCTTTCAATCGTTGGGCAAAAGTGATATTGTTCGTGTGAAATTACTGGAGATCGAAAAACCCGACCCTGTTGTATTAGTGAGTGGCAATGTTTACAACGCAAAAACAAAACAACCATTGAGTGCCAGTTTAATTTATGAAACACTGCCTGATGGTGTGATTGCCGGCAATGGCTTGTCAAGTCCCGGCGATGGTGCCTTCCAGATTGTACTACCCTATGATAAAAATTATCTGATCCGTGCTACAGCCGATCATTTCTTTGCTCAGTCAGAAAATCTGAACCTTGATTCATTGATCCGTGCAGGATATAAAGAAATTCATAAAGACCTGTACCTTGTTCCAATTGAAGTAGGACAAATCGTTCGCCTCAACAATGTATTCTTTGATTTTGACAAATGGGATCTGCGGCCGGTTTCGTTTATTGAATTGAATCGTGTAGTGAAAATGCTGAATGATAATCCGGCGATCAGTATTGAACTAGGTGCACATACTGACAGCAAAGGATCAGACGAGTATAATATTAAGCTCAGTCATAACCGTGCACAATCGGTGATGCAGTATATCCTGTCAAAAGGC
>CAYMSG010000640.1:0-1697 GCA_964392955.1 uncultured Chitinophagaceae bacterium
AATACTTCCAGCTTACGACCGCTGACAGAATCAGTCAACGTTGCAACCAATTCAAGATCGCTTCCTGTGCGTGTCAATACAAAGTTGTGATCGTAACCACCATCCACAGCAGCAATGCGTTCACCAATTTTATGTGGTTGTAAAAAGTCGAACGGTGTTCCTTTTACATCCTTCAATTCACCTGTTGGAATTAATCCAGCATCAACAGGAGTATATTTATCTGCATTGATCTGCAACTGATGATCAAGGATGGTATTGTTTACATCACCCGTTAAGTTGAAATAACTGTGGTTGGTTAAATTCACCACAGTTGTTTTATCAGTTTCTGCCGTATAATCGATCAATAATTCATTCTCATCTGTAAGTGTATAAACAACGGTGATGTTGAGATTACCGGGATAACCTTCTTCACCATCTTTGCTCAGGTAAGTCAATGTTAATGATGTAGTGCTGTCAGCAGGTTTTGCATTCCATACCACTTTATCGTATCCTTTGTTACCGCCATGCAAATGATTTTCTCCATTATTTGTTGCCAACTGATACGTTGTCGTATCGATTTTAAATGTTCCTTTTGCAATCCGGTTGCCGTAACGACCTATGATAGCACCGAAATAAGGAGGCTTTGCCAGATAACCGCTCAGGCTGTCGAAGCCTAACACCACGTTCGTTTTATTTCCATTTTTATCGGGTGTTACCCATGATGTAACAATACCCCCATATGTGGTGATCTTTACCTGTACTCCATTTGCATTGGTCAATGTGTAGAGATCAACTGGCTTGCCATCGGCTTCGCCCCAGCTTTCTTTTGTAATTTTTTCGTTCATTGGTTGGTTGGTTTGTTTACTGCCGTTTTCGCAGGCGGTGAGCACTGCCGTGGCAATTGTAAACAATAAAACTACATGTTTCAAACGCATGATGTATTTGGTTTTAATTTATTTATGATACACAAACGGTTCATTATTTCAACATTTTTATCCGCAACACTGCAAAAGACCGGGATGCTGCAGCATAACTGATTACTTTCCCTTTCACCGGAATAAGTGTTTCATTTGGAACGATACGCAATGGTTGTTCAATCGAATTGACAACGCCCGGATCATCTCCCTGCAACACTGTGAGAGAGCCTTGTGCTGCTATTTTTTTTATACCTGCCACCGATAGATCAATGGGCTGGGTTTTACCGGATGCGTTTACGATTTTGATCACCAGCTCATTGGTTACAGTATCAATTACGGCTGATGCATACAAACTATCCTGCCCTGCCACCGCTTCGTTCCTGAAGGTAAGCGGCACAACTCTGGAACCTTTATTGAGTGAGAATAATTTCTGCACATAATAATTTGGTGTTCCGTATGCATGCACATTATTTATCCAAATAAGATCGGGTGCCCATTGCCAGCCGTCTACATGTGCAAATAACGGCGCATACGATGCCATGTGTACCACATCTGCATTGCGCTCAAGTCCGGTAAGAAAAGCAGCTTCGCTGATGGCAGCCAGCAGATTGTTTCGTTTTGTACCTTCTGTTTTTTCTACATGCGAAGCATACTCACCTGCAAACACTTTTACGTTGGTACGGGGATATGCATCGTAACGTTTTGCATTAGATAAAAACCATTCGGGGCTTCGGTAATAATGTTCATCAATAAAATCAACATTCATTTTCCGTAATGTTGTATTCAGCAAATCAAATCGGT
>CAYMSG010000641.1:0-1696 GCA_964392955.1 uncultured Chitinophagaceae bacterium
TAAGTACCTATATTTAAACTAAAGAATATAGATTTTTATAAATGAGGAGCGTGTTATGTATATCTTGTTCGGAGATATTTTATAGAAAGGATGATTAATAGTAACTGAAAACGATTTGCTTAAAATCTTATCGTCGTGATATATTAATGATACCCACATGGGATTTATATGAATTTCATGAAAATTATTACATATAAGGAAGGAGAGGCTGCTTACTCTACAATTATCTATGAAAATTGGTATCTCTTACATAATGTACGAAGAGAAGTGCTTCCCTAAGAAGCGTAAGATGTTTTGCATGGCACAAGCTATTTACACATGTGAAACTTAATTTTTGCTAATGAACTTGACGTAAAACAACAAGAACTACATAAATAATATTAATATTTCATTATATTATATTTTTAAAGGGTGATGTGTATGAAGAAATTAGTAGCTGGTGTTGTTAGTGTTGGGCTATTATGCTCTAGTGTTACAGCATTTGCACAATCAACAGATGCTGTAAATGTCAAACGAGGAACACAGAAGGTCAATTCCATTGCGCAGGCAGCGCCGCCAATCCCCAAGGCTCAGCAGGCACTTGCCACATTTAGCAGCAGCAAAAGCAAGGATTATAAGCCAGGAGAGGTTATCGTAAAATTTAACAGCAGCTACAGCACAGAAAGTTTAGGAGAAATGCAAACAAAGCTTGGCCTCACTACAAAGAAGAATATTGGAAAGCAAAATATGAAGCTTTTAAACTTTTCTTCTAGTTCGTCTATGGAAGATGTGCTGAAGTCATTAAATGCTTCACCGCAGGTTGAATATGCAGAGCCAAATTATATTCTAAAGCCAACAGCTGTTAAGGAACCGATGTTTGGGCAGCTATGGGCTTTGAAAAATACGGGACAGGTATTCAGAGGGGTTAAAGGAAAAGCAGGAATTGACATTGGCATTGAATCAGCTTGGTCTGTAACGAAGGGAAGCCCTGATGTGGTGGTTGCCGTTACCGATACTGGTATAGATATTACACATCCGGATTTAAAGAACCGAATTTGGAAAAACCCTGGTGAGATTCCTGGTGACAAAATTGATAATGATAAAAATGGTTATGTTGATGATGTAAACGGCTGGGACTTCTTTAATGGTGATAATACTGTATTTGATGCAGAGGATGGCGATGAGCATGGCACGCATGTTGCCGGTACGATTGCTGGTGCAGAAAATAAAAAAGGTGTGATTGGGGTAGCACCAAACGTAAAAATCATGCCGTTAAAGTTCTTGGGACCGTGGGGCGGGGATATTGCTGGAGCGATTGAGGCAATTGAGTATGCAAAGGCTAAAGGTATTAAAATTTCCAACAATTCATGGGGAGGCTATGGAAATAGTCAAGCATTGTATGATGCAATCAAGGATTCTGGCTCCCTGTTTGTTGCGGCGGCTGGAAATGATGGAATGGACAATGACAATGAGGATGAATGGAAACCCATTCCAGCAAGTTTTGATTTGCCGAATATTCTCTCTGTAGCAGCTATTGATCACACAGGGAATCTTCCGTTTTGGTCCAATTTCGGCGAGACAAGTGTGGATATTGCGGCTCCTGGAGCTGATATACTGAGCAGTGTACCGCAAGTTTCACCTACAGATTCTATTTCATATGCGTACTATAGCGGAACCTCTATGGCGACTCCGCATGTCTCCGGGGCAGCTGCGCTGG
>CAYMSG010000642.1:0-1689 GCA_964392955.1 uncultured Chitinophagaceae bacterium
CCATGTTGCGGACTTAAAAAATTTCCTAATGCAGGGGCCGGGCCAATTCTTGTGTTCAATACATAAACAAGACCAATGGTTACTGCGGAGGAAATCAGGAATGGAATCAATCGCATAATGAATGGGTATGAAAGCGGAAATTAAATAAAAAAGAATTGCCCAACAAGGATTGCCACGCTTTACGCTGCTGTAAGGGTTGACAACCCTATACCCGCTTTGCGGTATTGGTTCATATGATCTTTTTTCTTCACTTTGCTGCATCAATCAGCAATCAACCTTTTTAGATAGTGGTCCTTGGCTGATCAATGATGAACACCTCATCTGATCATGGTTTTTTAAAGTAAGCAGGCTCTCCTATTCGGGAGAGCCTTTATTTTTGCAGCATGGAACAGGATTCAATCGATGTAAAAAATATACTTGGTCTGCAGTTACCTACTGATCCCCGTTGGGTTGACCTGACCGAACTTTCACTGGAAGAAATTTTAACCGATCATGCTTACTGTGAGCAGAAAGCAGCCACCACCTGCATATCATTGATTCAGCGTTACAGCCAGTACGAATTACTCGTTACCGAACTGGCACCCATCGTTACCGAAGAATGGGGCCACTTCCGTGCTGTGCTGGCAGAGTTGCACAAACGTGGATTGAAACTCGGAAAACAACGGAAAGATATTTATGTGAACGAATTGCTGAGCTTTCAAAAAAAGGGAGGACATGTAGATGATCGTTTTTTAGATGAACTGCTCACCATGGCCCTGATCGAAGCAAGAAGCTGTGAACGCTTTAAACGATTGAGTGAAGGATTGAACGATACGTACATGCGGAAATTCTACCGCAAGTTTATGGAAAGCGAAGCCGGGCATTATACATTGTTTATTACGATGGCGGAATATTATCTCCCCAAAAAGAAAGTACGTGACCGCTGGAAAGAATGGCTTGCTTTTGAAAAGGAATTGATGAACAGGATGGAAATAAGAGGCGACAGGATTCATTAAAGAACAAACCTCCGGGGTTTTAAAAACCCCGGAGGTTTATTAGTTGGTCTCTTAAAATAGCCAACCCGAATCAACGCTCAACCTGTATAGCTTATATAGCTTTTTTTATTTTTGTAGTTTCCAAATTGCACCGTTTTTACTGTCGAGCTTCTGCAGCACAGCTGTTGCTGCTAAATCATTGAGCATGGTTTCCGTTTCAGTTCGGTCCATACCCGACAATTCGGAAAACTCCTTTGCTGTTAACGATTGAAATTTCGAAAAAAGATCCTTTAGTTGTTTGCCGTATGTTTTTTTCTTTGCCTGTGGGTATAGTTTTAACAACGCATTTTCATAGGCTTCATAAGGTTTTGTTCCATATACAAATTCCTGATGGCCATTTTCATCGGTAAAAAATATACTTGGGAATCCCCTTACGCCCATCTTTTTTGCAAGTGCCAGGTCATCCTGAAACAAGGCAACGGCTTTGCTTTCGTAATCTGTTTTCAACTGCGTACTGTTTAATCCCGTTGCTTCAGCTGCAGCTTCCAAATGTTCCCAACGTGTAATGTTTTTCTTTTGCAGAAAAAGCAATTCTCTCATTTCACGTAAAAACAAAACAGCCTTGTCTTTGTCCTGTAGCTGTGCCGCTTTAAATGCAATGGATGGCGGGTAGGATGAATGCAGCGGGTCTTCCAGCCATACATCACCATCAATC
>CAYMSG010000643.1:0-477 GCA_964392955.1 uncultured Chitinophagaceae bacterium
AACATTGATAAAATGCTTCCCCTTGAAGATATGGCAAAAGCTGCCGGAAAAGAACTGGAAGATATTGTTACCGAAATTGAGAGTATTGTATTTAGTGGTACTAAGGTAAATATTGATTATTACCTGAATGACATGCTGGATGAGGATCAGCAGGACGAAATTTTCGATTATTTTAAAAGTGCCGATACAGACGACCTGACCCAGGCATTTCACGGTTTAGACGGAGAATACACTGAAGAGGAACTGCGTTTAATGCGAATTAAATTCATAAGCGACATGGCGAATTAACCTTTTGTAAAACAATATAATTACATAGTAAATCAAATTAAAATTTATGCATTATGAAAAAAACTACTTCAAACACTGAATCAAATCTGGTTAGATACTCAGCAGTTGCTGCTGCCGTCCTAGCCGCCAATGTGGTAAACAGTCAGGTACAGTACACCGACTTAAGCCCTGATGTTGTCGTTACTGCAG
>CAYMSG010000643.1:487-1683 GCA_964392955.1 uncultured Chitinophagaceae bacterium
TTAATGTAATTGCTACCTCAGTTACAATGTATGGTGCACCGGTTCCCGTAAACGGAAACATTGCCAGCATGGATTTATTTTCAGGGAATGCTGCCATAGGTGCGCAGGAAAGTTTTGCCTACGGCCAATACGTTGCATTATCGCCAACCGTTCTGGCAACAGGTGCAGCCATAGACGGAGCTGCCGTATGGGGAAGTACTGCAACCGGATTGTTAGCATATAGCGGAGTTGCAACCTTTCTGGGAAATCAAATACCACTGGCAGGCGGTAACTGGGGTGGCGTAACCGACGGGTATATGGGAGTACGATTTGTTGCCTCAGGCAATAACCATTATGGATGGATACGTTTAGCTGTTGCCGCAAACGCAACTTCAATTACCATTAAAGATTTTGCATACCAAGCATCTGTAAATTGCGCCATCAATGCCGGCGCAGGTACCGGTGCCCCTTGTGCTTCAGGTCTTGAAACGGTTGACCTGAGTCAGAAAATAACTGTCACTAATCAATATGAATCGGCAATCGTGAATGTAACACCTGATTTAATGGGCGGAAAATTATCTTTGCTAAACAGCCTGGGCGTAGAAATTTCAAAAATTGAAATAAGAAACGTCAACACTACCATACCCTTTGAAAATCTGGCCTCTGGTATCTACTTTATCAATGCTCAGTTTGAACAAGGACAGATTACTAAAAAGATTTTTATTAGATAACCAACTGGTATCTTTGTACAGTTATTTCTATATCTGTCCCTTAAAATGACGCGTTTTTAGAAATTTTCATTGTTCACCAAACCCAACAAACACTGATATTAAGTTATAATACGATTGATTGCGTTTGTAAATCAACATTATCTATATAGTTTTCTATATTATGAATTGATAAAGACTGAAATTGAAAAGAATCACTCCGGCATTTTTAGGGGAACAGATTTAGAAGTTGAATTTAAATGCTGTAAAAACATTAAATTTCTGTTTAAAATCCGCTTTCCTGAATTAAGGGTAGTCTATTCTATTGATATGAATAACCAATATCCAAAAGGGCTTTCATCATCTATAAATTGAATCGGCAGAATCCAGCCTAATTGTAGATTACTTCCTTCAATTCATTGATGAAATAAATTCCGGAGCTTTTCCACAGTTATCGGTAAAAATCAATCGCCACAAAAGACTTGAGATTTTATAATAGTTCAACAAACG
>CAYMSG010000644.1:0-1678 GCA_964392955.1 uncultured Chitinophagaceae bacterium
GGTACATACTAAAGTCGTTTTTAAAAACCTTTTTCTTTCTGTTGTTGATCTTTTCACTCATTACACTGGCAATTGATGCCAGCGAAAAAAGTGAAGATTTTGTACGGAGCGGGTTGGGCTTCAGTGATATTGTTACCAAATACTATTACGGGTTTCTTCCCCACATCATTGCGCTGTTATTTCCTGTATTTGTATTGATCGCTGTGGTATTCTTTACGTCCAAACTTGCCTTGCGTAGTGAAGTGGTGGCCATGTTGAGTGTGGGTATGAGTCTGGGCAGGTTTCTGCGTCCGTATTGGGTGGGTGGAATATTCCTGGCGCTTCTGCTGGGATTGGCCAATCATTTTCTGATCCCTGAAGCCAACATCATCCGCACCAATTTTGAAAACAAGTATGTGGATATGGGCAATATTGCCAAACAACAGCGGCAGTATCTCAACAATATTCATTTCAGGGTTGATACTTATACGTATGCCGGTATGCGGAATTATGATACCACGGCCAAGATCGGCAATGGTTTTTTTCTGGAGAAAGTAAAAAACAACCAGGTGTATTACAACCTTCGTTCCGAAACCATCATCTGGGATACTGCGAAGAAGCAATGGAAACTGGAAGCAGTCATTGAACGGAAAATTGATGGATTGAAAGAAGAAGTGAAATCACTTTCGAACTATTATCTCAAAATGGGTTATTTACCGACGGATATTTCGGAAGATGATTTTAAAAAAGATAAGTTAAAAACACCATCACTCAACCGTTTCATCCGGCAGGAAGAAACACGTGGATCGGAGGGCATCAATGCTATCCGTTTTGAGCGTTACCGGCGTGATGCAAGTGCTGTATCCGTAATTGTAATGACGATGATTGCTGCAATCCTTGCCTGCAGAAAAATAAGGGGAGGCAGCGGATTTCACCTTGCATTGGCGTTTATCATGGGTGTTTCATTCATCATCATCGATAAATTTTCGATGGTGTTCTCTACCAAAGGAAACCTGCCACCCATCATTGCTGCGTGGATCCCCAATGTGCTGTTTGCTCTTGTAGCAATCTGGTTGTACAAACGGGCACCGAAATAAGAAAAGTTTGTCAACTTTTCCCTTTGTGTGTTGTTGTGAAACTTTGGATTGGCTACCTTTGGACAATTCACTCGAACGAACGTATTGCAACGATAAATTTCAACAATAAACAGTACAATCATGGGCATTATCAAAGAGCGGTTCAAGGAAAAAGCAGATGCAGCAAACCTGGATATCAAAAACATGTTGAAAGAACATGGCAACAAAGTGGTGGGAGAGGTTACGCTGTCGCAGATCTACCAGGGTATGCGTGGAATTACAGGTCTTGTTACTGAAACATCTTTACTCGACTCGCAGGAAGGTATTCGTTTTCGTGGATTCACCATTCCTGAATTACAACAACGTCTTCCCAAGGCTCCCAAAGGTGAACAACCATTACCGGAAGGTTTGTTTTATTTGATGCTCACCGGCGATTTGCCCGATGATACAATGGTGAACTATGTAACGGATAACTGGCAACGCCGTAGCCATGTTCCCAATCATGTATTTGATGCCATTGATTCATTGCCTTTGCATACACATCCCATGACGATGTTTGTAGTGGGTGTAATGGCCCTGCAAACAGAAAGCATTTTTGCAAAGAAGTACGCAGAAGGCATTAA
>CAYMSG010000645.1:0-1676 GCA_964392955.1 uncultured Chitinophagaceae bacterium
ATGAATAAGGCTTGGCTTTAGCCATAATAACTGTATTCACAAAATGCTATAGAAATAAAAATTGTAACTGCGAATTTGTAGCTGCTTTCTGATCATGGCTAAAGCCAATTATAAACATTGGCACGGCCCCGGGCTGAAGCACCGGAGTTAGAAAAAAATCTTCCTGCTTCTCTAAGAATAACAAATTGACATTCTTATCATGTTGTTAATTGATAATTGAAATATTGACTTTCCATAACCCCGACTTTCAAGTCGGGGAAAAGTAAAGCAGAGATTTGGCTAAAGCCATGATTTTTGTATTTTGTTACAAACGCATTACAATGGCCTATGTAAAAATTCTGATACATGCTGTATGGGGTACAAAAAACCGGCACCCGTTTTTCCCTAAAGAACTAAGACCAACGATCTGGCAACACATCTACGAAAATGCACAACAAAAGGGCATTTTCGTAGACACTGTTAATGGTCATGCAGATCATGTTCACTGCTTATTTTATCTCAATGCAGATATGAGTTTATCCAAACACATGCAACTCATTAAAGGCGAAAGCTCATTTTGGCTCAATAAGAGTGGCTTGATTCATAGTAAGTTCGAATGGGCCGAAAAATATTTTGCAGCATCCGTAAGTGAAGACAAAGCTGCAGTTGTTCGCAACTATATTACCAACCAGGAAGAACATCACCGTACTGTTTCGTTTCAGGAAGAATACAACCGATTTCTGCAACATTACGGATTTGAAGAACATCAGGATTGATGCCGGTTTGTCAAGCAGCTTTACAAAAAGCTTTTGCTGTTTCAATCACACCCGAGCATGTTTTTTAGCAGCAACCCGCTTAAAGAAAACAGCAACAACAACTCCAACCAACAACAACGGCCAGATATAAACCAACCCGATCAACACATCACCCACTCCATCCCATCCGGTTAAAAAAGCAGATTTCACTTTCTCCCACATGCTATCGTTGCCGGGATCTGATGCAGCGGGGTTGAGGATTTGAAAGAACGTAAGATGGATGGTACTCATCGCTGATGCGTTGGAGAGATAGTTGATACGGCCGGCAGCACTTTCAATTTCTTCCTGTATGTCGTTGATCTCGTTTTGCACCTGTAGTATCTCTTCCATATTTTTTGCCTGTTTCAGCAATTCCAGGTAACGGAGGCGCACCTGCTTCTTTGCTTCCAGTCTTGATTTTGTATCGACATATTGCGTTGTTACATCTTCGGAACTGATCTTCTTTTCATTGATCCTTCCGTTCCCATTTGTCAAATGATCAACGGCCGATTGAAACTGATCAACCGGTACTTTGATGGTAATTGTATTTTCAATTTTATATTCAGTTTCTGTTTGCTGCTCATCGGCAATATAGCCGCCAAACTTTGTTGCCGCTGCATGTGCCAGTTGATTATAGCTTGTATACTCTTTTACTTCAACGTTAAGTGTACCAGTTTTGATGATCTTCTTATTCCAGTCGGGTTTGCTTTCGGGTGTTTGTGCTGGAGCTGGTAATTTCTTTACCTGTTGCGGATCGCCGGGCTGCGGCGGAGTGAATGCCGATACAGAGGAATCTGTAGCCTCTGCTTCCATTCTCGATTCGCTCGTTTCTAAACCTGGAGATTGCATTACAATATCAGTAATCTTACTTTTTACAGATTCAGATTGATTACAAGCAATGAA
>CAYMSG010000646.1:0-1674 GCA_964392955.1 uncultured Chitinophagaceae bacterium
TTATCCTGCAAAAAAGTAGACAGGTGTGTAAGTATTTCCTGCTCTGTTCGTGCATCCACAGCATTCAAACAATCATCCAGAATGATCAGTCCGGGATCTTTTACCAGCGCACGTGCAATAGAAATACGCTGCTTTTGACCACCGCTTAATGTAACACCTCGTTCTCCTACCATTGTTTGGTAGGAAGCGGGGAACGATTCAATATCTTTATGAACCGAAGCCGATGTGGCAGCCTGTTTAATCCGCTCCATATCTGCATCACTGCCAAAGGAAATATTATTGGCAATACTGTCGCTGAAAAGAAATACTTCCTGTGGTACATAACTTACCTGGCTGCGGAAATGCTGAAGATCGAGTTGTTTCACATCTACCCCATCTACTTTTATTGTACCTGCCGACGGATCATAAAACCGTAATAACAGTTGGCCGATCGTTGACTTGCCCGATCCTGTACGGCCGATCAATGCAATTTTTTCTCCCTGCCTGATTTTTAAATTAAAATCATCCAGTGCAACAATTCCTGTATGCGGGTATACAAACCGTACATGGCTGAATTCAATATCTCCTTTCAATTGATGTTTCACCGCATCGGCGGGTGGTTGTATCGTTGATTGTGTCAGCAGAAATTCGTTTAACCGTCGCTGTGAGGCAGCCGCACGTTGAATTGTACTGGCCACCCATCCAATGGCGCTTACGGGAAATGCCAGCATGGTGAGATACATAATGAACGCAGCCATATCGCCAAAATTGATCTCCCCTTCCATGTATTTTAACCCGCCAATTAAAATTACCAGCAAGGTGCTGATGCCAATGATCAACCCCATGATGGGAAAATAAATAGCCTCTGTTTTATACAGACTCATGGCGCTGCTGCGGTATTGCTCACTGTTGGTTTGGAAAAAACGAAGCATAGCTTTTTCCTGCACGAATGATTTGATAACACGAATACCGGAGTACGATTGCTGCGCATTGGTGGTTAGATCGGATAATTTGGATTGTACTTCTTCGCTCCGCTTATTAATAATATTATTTACATAATAAATCGTAATGGCAAGGATGGGCATGGGCGCCAGTACATACAACGACAACTCTGCATTTTTTTTAACCATGTAAAATACACTCAGCGAAATCAATGCAATGAGATTGATGAGATACATGATGGCCGGCCCGGTGTACATACGCACACGACTTACATCTTCGGCAATACGATTCATTAAATCGCCTGTTTCATTGGTTTTATAGAAGTTGGTATCGAGTTGCAGATAGTGCTGAAACACTTCGTTTTTCTGATCGAACTCAATATGGCGGCTCATAACAATAATGGTTTGCCGCATCAGGAACATAAAAAAACCTCGCAGTATTGCAAAGAGCAATAACATGATACCAAATAGTGCAACGATACCGGTAAATGAAAATGAAAGTGTTTCAATCCAATTAATGGTAGTGGTAACCAGCCAATCGTTTTGCTGCACAATGTTTTCTTTGCTTTGGCCTGTTAAAAAAGCCTGTACTTTATCAATAATATAGCCGGTAACCTGCGGAGCCAGTACCGCAAAGTAGTTGGAAATAAAAATGAAAACAATGCCCAGCGTTAACCGCCACCTGTACTTCCAGAAATATTTATTGAGATACGAAAGTTGCTTCATGCGGCTGCAAAGGTACAACGTGGACACC
>CAYMSG010000647.1:0-1672 GCA_964392955.1 uncultured Chitinophagaceae bacterium
CAGCCCATATGGAGTCGCCATGAGTAATAACGCTGTTCACCGTTATATTCATATTTCCGGGCGCAATTCTGTAAGTCTCGCGAATTTCTCTGCGCGTTAAATCCAGCTGCACAATGCCGAAGCCTGTTGATAAAAAGGCGGTGTCTCCGGTGATGTATATTTGGTTGATGCGCTTGTTGCCCGTAATATTTGTGGTGGTTTTAATAAACGGAATATTATAGACCTCTCCGTTGTTCCATAAGTCTATGTTGCCGTTTTCATAGCCAATTACAAGAGTTCCTGTTGATTTCTGAACTTTTATAGTACTTACAAAGTGATCAGAAAGGCCATTTACCCTGTTGTATCGGGTCATACTGCGGTCGTTAATATCGAATGCAAAAAAACCATATGGTGTTGCGCTGAAAACCGTGGTTTGGTTGCGGTCTACTGCAATGCATTTGTTATAAGGTAAATGGTCTTGCCATGCGCCCAGTTCAGTTTGCGCCTGTAGTTGAAAAGTGCTAATTAATAGTACAGTAATTATTTGTGGCTTATAAAGAATCCCAAATTTCATATTACAAGTAACGCAGCTTATTCATTTTTGGTGTAGTGCAAAGATAACGCATCAAACGGCTGATAGTTTATGATGTTGGAATTATATTAAACCAGCCCCCAATGCTGTTGCCAAAAGTAATAGCATTATCGAAACAAAATTCTGAACAAAGGCCAGGGTTACTTTTTTGAGAAGTTTTTTACCGAAATAGGCACCGGTAAAGGCACTGAGTACGGCAACCAGAAGAAGCACAATATTATCTTTTAAATCAATATCGGTCAATCTTGAAAAATACACTCCAAGTCGTGATAAATCAACCAGACAGGCCACAAGAATACCGGTTGCAATAAATGATTCCTTATTTAAACCACAGCGCATCAGGAACATGGTTCTAAGCGCACCCTGATGTCCGCTGAGGCCTCCAAAGAAACCACTGCCAAAACCACCGGTGTATAGGTGTTTCTCGCCAAACTGTATCTTTTTTAATCCGGGCAGAATGTCAAACATCACAAAAATTACAATCAAAAGCGCAATGATTATTTTCTGAACCGTAATGCCAAAAGTATTGCCGTTTATCTGATAGGTGCTTATGGCTGTACCTTCCCCAAGTTCTATAAGCAAAATGGCTCCTGCAAATGCTCCTAGCAATGCCGGAATGCCAAACTTTAAAGACACGGTTTTGCTAACATATTTGCCTATCAGCGCAAGTTTAAAAAAGTTGTTCAGCAAATGTACAATGCCCGTAAGGGCAATAGCTATAGTAACATCAAAAAACAAAGCCATTACCGGCATCAGCAAAGTGCCCAGACCAAATCCACTGAAAAAAGTGAGTACAGATGCAGCCAATGCTGTAAAACCTACAATGATGTATTGTAGAATATCTTGATCCATAATTAAATAACATTAATTTGAGGAACAAGATTAACCCTAAATTACGATAATTCCAAATAAATGTAGGGTATGGAATGTGCAATGTGTAAGAATTAGTGACTTAGATCTAAAATTGTTACCTATTCCTTAATAAAATATCTTTTACAGATACAATGCGAAGTTTATCAGGTGCTTATGATTTTTTTAAAAAAGCTTTTTATTGTACTGCATTTTTACAGTAATTTACCAGGGCAAACTCATACTTTTATT
>CAYMSG010000648.1:0-1657 GCA_964392955.1 uncultured Chitinophagaceae bacterium
CATTTCGGCCTGGGTGGTCCAGCCGCGCAGGGTCAGCTTTTCCAGGGCCAGGAAGGCGACAGGCATTTTCACTGTTGAGGCCGGGTAGAAATAAACATCCGGCTTCAGTTTCAACGGAAAATCGGTAAAGCGGGGACGGTTTTTTTTGTCACGGTCGATGCGGGTATAGATCACCTGCAACCGAAACGAATCCCGGTTTTGCAGCACATTTGAAAATGCATCGGGGTGCTGCGCCAGCAGGTTTTCGAGAAAATTATCGTTGGCAACCACAGATTTACCGGATTTACAAGCCTGGAAAATAAATAGAAAAGCGAATCCAAAAACTGGAAGAATAACCCGTTTGAACATGGCCAAAAATAAGACATTACAACCAACCAAAACAGCCTTAGGACGGTGGAAAACAGTGAATTGAGGCCTGTTCGCTTATGATATGAAACCCCTATCTTTGCCCTCCTTAAAAAAAGAACCCAAATTACAATTTTATTATGGCACTGAAAGGTTTGGTTAGGTTTTTTGCGATTGCTTTGATCCTGATCTCTGTTTACCAACTGAGTTTTACATGGATCGTTAACAGCTTCGAACGCAAACAAAAAGCCAGCGCTGAGAAATTTGTCAAGAACAATTTTGCTACTGCTTCCAAAGAAACAAAAGACTCTGCAGTGAATGCTGTGTACCGCAGGTATGTTGACAGTTTGAAAGAAAAGGAAATTTTTAATATTCCTTTTCTTTACAAAAAGCTGACGTATCAAAAAGCAACCGAACAGGAGTTGAATCTTGGTTTGGATCTGCAAGGTGGTATGAACGTAACACTGGAAGTTGGATTGGATGGTTTGATCCGTTCCATGAGTAATAATCCAAAAGATGCACAGTTGAATGCAGCCATTGAGCGTGCAAATCAACTGAAGAAAAACAGCGATGCAGATTTTGTTACCTTATTCGGACAAGCGTACAGCGATGCAAATGCGGGAGGTAAATTAGCTCCGTTATTTGCAGGCGGTAAAAATAAAACTATCAAGATCGATGCAGGGAATGGTACGGTGTTAGATGCAATACGTGTTGAAGCAAGAGATGCCATTAAACGTACGTATGATCGCTTAACTGCCCGTATCGATCAGTTTGGTGTGGCACAGCCGAATATCAGCTATGATGAAAACAAAGGCATCATTACCGTTGAGTTGGCAGGTGTGGATGATCCTGAGCGTGTACGTAAATTCTTACAGGCTACAGCCAATCTTGAATTCTGGGAAACGTATACCAGCAATGATCCGGCAGTTACACAAAGCCTCCAACAAATCGATCAAAAAGTAAAAGCTTATTTGTCTGGTACTACTGATACAACTGCAACTGCTGCAAAGGATACTTCAAATCCTGTTACTGCGGCCGATCAACCTGTAACATCCCTGATGTTTCAGCAACTCGACGGACCTGCACAAGGTTTCAGCAGTGCAACAGTTGGTTTGATCCGTATTGCCGATACCGCCATTTTTTCTAAGTACATCAACCTTGATGTGGTAAAAGCTTCTATCCCCTCAACCATGCGTTTCCTGTATGGTGCAAAGCCGGTTGGAAAAAACAAGAAAGGCGAAAGCTTACTGGAAATTTTTGTGATCAAAACGGTTCCAGGCACAGATCAACCGAAACTTACCGGTGAATATAT
>CAYMSG010000649.1:0-1655 GCA_964392955.1 uncultured Chitinophagaceae bacterium
ATCGGTTCGTAACTACGAACGACATATGGATACCGCTTACAAATTCATGAAAGCAAATGGATACGATGCGGTGAAGAGTGGTTACGTAGGAAATATTTTACCGAGGGGCGAACATCATTACAGTCAATGGATCATCAATCATTATCAGCATGCTGTTGAACAGGCAGCGAAATACCAGATCATGGTGAATGCACATGAAGCCGTTCGTCCAACCGGTATTGCACGCACTTGGCCCAACCTGATTGGCAATGAATCAGCCCGTGGTACTGAGTTCCAGGCATTTGGTGGCAGTAAACCAAATCATGTAGCGGTGTTGCCGTTTACACGCCTCATCGGCGGACCAATGGATTACACACCCGGTGTGTTTGAAATGGACATCAGTAAACTCAATCCTGATAATAATTCGCATGTGAACAGTACGTTGGCAAATCAACTGGCATTGTATGTTACCATGTACAGTCCGTTGCAGATGGCTGCTGATTTACCGGAAAACTACATGCGTTTTGCAGATGCATTCCAATTCATTAAAGATGTGGCGATTGATTGGCAGGATAGCAAATACATTGAGGCAGAACCTGGTGCTTATTTAACCGTTGCACGTAAAGCCAAGAAAACTGGGCAGTGGTTTGTGGGTAGTGTAGGGGGAGAGGAAGCCCGTACATCGAATATTGTATTTGACTTTTTGGAAAACGGCAAACAATACATTGCAACAGTATACGCCGATGCTCCCGATGCACATTACAAAACAAAACCACAGGCTTACACGATTAAAAAAATGGTTGTGACCAATAAAAGTAAACTGCAGCAATTTGTAGCTGCCGGTGGCGGCTATGCAATTAGTTTTGAAGAAGCAACACCGGAAATGATCAAGGCGTTGAAGAAGAAAAAGAAATGAGGGATGAATAATGAATGATGAATAATGAGTGATGAGTTGGGGATGCTAACCTTTTGAAGGTTGGCATCTCTTTTTTGCAGAAAATTTTTGCCGTAACCAACTCAATATACTTCTCCATTAAACGTTTACTCAGAATCCAAGTCTGATTCGGATTAAATTTATACGATCATGAAAAACCTTGCTTTTCTTCCGTTGCTGCTTTTATGTTTTCTTGCCTGTAAAAAGCCAACCAATCCACCGCCACCCGATGCACCCACTACCATGTATTTTCCGCCCACTAGTGGTAACAGCTGGGAAACAACCTCCATTGCAAGTTTACGGTGGAATCAATCGGCTGTACAACCGCTCAAAGATTACCTGGCACAAAAGAATACAAAGTCGTTTCTGATTCTTGTGAATGGAAGAATTGTAATGGAAGAATATTTCAACGGCCACTCGGCAAGCAGCACCTGGCAATGGAACAGTGCCGGTAAAACATTGGTTGCAACCACCACCGGCATTGCAGAACAGGAAGGATTGCTGACCATCAACGACAGGGTTTCGCAACATATCGGTTCCGGTTGGACAAGTGCCCCACTCGCCAAAGAAAACCTTATTACCGTAAAACATTTGCTGACCATGAGTTCCGGACTGAACGATGCAAACCAACTGGTGACGCCTGCCAATCTCAGCTATATTGCTGATGCAGGTACAAGATGGTCGTATCATAACGTGTTCCAGCGATTGATGGACGTGGTGGAAGATGCAGGCAATCAAAGTT
>CAYMSG010000650.1:0-1631 GCA_964392955.1 uncultured Chitinophagaceae bacterium
TGGACACCCTCTGCCACACCGTTCATCAAATGATGCCTTTGCAGGACCTCCTTCACTGACAAAAGCAAGCAAGTTCTACGTCTGCCGAGAGCATCGCACAACGTTTGTTCCGCTTGTTCGTTGCCTACAGCAACAAGTATTATGACTGAATATAATTCTGCAGCTGTTCAATGGTTTCTTTTTGCGAAAGAATGGTTTCCGTTACCACATCTGTAATGGAAATGATACCGCATACCTGGTCGTTTTCAAATACCGGCAGGTAGCGGATATTACTTTCGCTCATAATATGCATACAGGTTTCAATGGAGTTATCGGGGGTAATGCGTGGCAAACCTGTACTCATAATATCTTTTACCAATGTTTCTGCAGATGCTTTGCCTTTCAGAATTACTTTGCGTGCATAATCACGCTCTGTCATTACACCGAGATAATCACTGCCCTGCATTACCATTACCGATCCAATATTTTTGTCGGCCATTAGCTGTAAAGCCTGTAATACCGGCAAACCGGGTTCCACTGAGATAATGTTTTTTCCTTTCCGTTGGAGAATGTGTGCTACTTTTCGCATGGTTCCGGTTTTTGATTGCTTTAAATTACAGAAAAATAAAAAAAGATGTGCGTTACTGTTGCACATCTTTTGAAATTCGTCTGTAACCTTCGATCATCCTGTTTGTCGGCTTATCTGCCGAAATCATCCTGGAGGCGTACAATATCATCTTCATCTGAAGGATTGGATGGATCAGTATGTTGCCATATCTCTGCAACTACACCCCATGATTGCAAACCAACCAAACGATGCCGTTGCCCTTTGTTGAGTACAATGATATCGCCGGGTTCAAATTCATGGATGTCCTGCTGCTCATCTGAATCACTCATAACCACCCCTACTTCACCTTGCACCACACGCCAGATCTCTGCACGACGGTGATGGTACTGCCAGGACAAACGCTGCTGTGGCGCTACACACAGAATTTTCGGGCTGAGTTTATTACCCAGCATCAGGTCTTCTTTTTTATAAGTTGGAAAATATGTTTCTATAAAGAGGTCGGCCTGGCTTTCGTCCAATACAAAAAAACCACCCCAGGGGCGATTCAGATCTGAAGCCTGAATGCGAAAGCCATCCTGCTCAAGCAGTTGTTGCTGTTCTTCTAAAAAATCCTGTTTCTCGCTCATAGTAAAATTTGTTTCGGGGTAAAAATAATCGAAGACCAAGTCAGGGCAAAAAAAAACCCTCAAAACTGAGGGTCTTTTTTGAATTGTTTTATTTTATGCTGATAAGGCAACGATCCAAAGTATAAAGAATACAAGCGATGCCAACCAGGCCAAGCCAGAAAGCACCCAAACAAATGGAATGAACCAGCCTAAAATACCGAGAACAAGGGCAACCAACGCAAAAATGATCCAGAGGCGGAGCATCTGTTTTTTATCTTTTGTGTCGATACTTTTTTTACCGGCCACTGTGTTTTTCTTTAATTTCTTCTGAACCATTTTCAGCGCCAGTTTTTCAGCGATGGTCATTTTTTTCCCCGTTAACTGTTCCACTTTTGCCGGAGTCAACGAAAGAAGTGTTTTGCTGTCGAACTGATTGAATTGCTCAGTGGGAGCTGTGCCTGTTTTTGCATTGTCAGTTA
>CAYMSG010000651.1:0-1622 GCA_964392955.1 uncultured Chitinophagaceae bacterium
CGGTCTGTAGCCTGTTTCAGTTAAAAGCAAATCTAATTTTAAATGTGCCATTGCATAACTTGCCATCAGCAACTCAAAGCCATTAAGGCGTGGCAATAAATGCGTTTCTACGTAATTGCTCCAAATTCCTTTTTGCCCTTCAAACTTTTTATGAATATGTTTTATTACCTCGGCTAAAAAGGTTCCTGTGCCTGTGGCTGGGTCAAGTATTTGTACTTTGTGAACTTCCAGTTCTGTTTTTTTACCCTGTACATCAACCTTAATTTTTGTTTTGCTATTGTCGGCAAGTCCTTGTGGTAAATCAAATTCTGTTTTTATAATATCATCAACGGCACGAACAATAAAATTTACAACAGGTGCAGGAGTATACCAAACGCCACGAGCTTTTCGCAATTTCGGGTCGTATTCACTTAAAAATGTTTCATAAAAATGGATGATTGGGTCTTCCATTTTTGTTGACTTTCCGTAATTCTTTAAAATCTCTTCGACATTGCAAGCCAAAAATATATCTGCCAAACTATCTACTATCCACTTTATACGGTCGTCAATGTCGGGACCAGCAATGTAACCAAACAGTTTGCGTAAAAACGGATTTGATTTTGGGATAAGTTCAGCGGCTTCTTGTCGGCTAAAAGTTGGTAAAGTTGGGTCGTGCAAACGAGCCGCAAACATTCCGTAAGCAATGGTTTGAGCATACACATCAGCAAAACCTTTGGGTGTAATATCGTGAATAAGTATTTGCTTAAAGGCGTTCATTTGGTCTTTAAGTGTGCTATTCTCATTATGAGTTTCATCACTTGTCAACGCTTTTTCAATAACATCAGAAAGTAATCGAGCTTTGCCTGCCATCATTTCTGCTAATTTTTTTGAGCTTTTTATTGTTTGCCCAACGTGAGAAGCAAAGTCTTTAATTAGATTGGTGAAAGCTGTAAAGTTTTCGGGTAATGCCTTTATTTCCCCTCCTTTGGAGGGGTGCCCAACGGGCGGGGTGGTTATTTCAGCAATTGCAATTTTTGTAATAAAAATTCCGTCAATGTATAAATGAAAGTCTAAATAATCGGTAAAAATTAAATTGTTTAATGAAGCCTTATAACGGTCGAACTGCTCTTTGTTGCCTGTTTTCTTTACTCCTTCAAGGTCTTTGTCGCCAATGTCTTTTGCTTCAATAAAACCTACAGGAATTTCCTTGCGTGTTAAAATATAATCGGGTGCTCCGCACGATTGTCTTTTTGGTTCGTTGGTCGCCCTGATGTCAGGCACTAAACTTTCTAAAAGTTGTTGCAGGTCGCCACGAAAAGTATGCTCGGTTGCATTACCAAGTTTATATCGTTTATTTATGTTGTCAATATACTGGTTTAAAGTCATGCTTTTAATTCCATGTTTATTTTTTGATGATTAGTGCATTAGGTAACATTAGAAAAAATGGTAGTCCTTTTTCGTACTTTAACTCATCGTAAAACAAACCAACTCGTGCTAAATTGTTATAATAGTTTTGCAGATTTTGATAATAATAATTTTCACTAGCTATGAACCAAGCTTTTTCTCCCAGCTTTGTTGCTAAAAACCATTTTTCCAATAGTCTGCCTGTTCTTCCGTTGCCATCGTTGAAAGGATGAATTTTT
>CAYMSG010000652.1:0-1611 GCA_964392955.1 uncultured Chitinophagaceae bacterium
CCGTTCTCATGTGGCTCGCCAAAATGTGCAAACTCCTGTCCACGGTTAATGTATTGTCCTTCAACCAATGCAAGATCCCGTACACTCACATGACCATACAATGTATAAAATGCTTCCCCTTCCAGCTGGTGCAATAAAATAATGGTTGCACCATAATCACCATACGCATCATTGAACCGAAAGCTATGCACCATACCGCCAATTGGTGCTGCTACCGGTGTACCTGCTTTTCCCCAGATATCAGTTCCTAAATGCAACCGACGAGGCTCACCGCCATCGTTCGCATCAAACACATTGCTGCGGCTGTACACCGTACGATGCTCGGCATAACCACCAATACCATAACGGGCACCCGCAGCCGCCAATTCCTGATCAACATACTTACTGAACAGGGATACATCTTCAATCACTTCCTTTGTAAGTGCAGTATTGGTTTCGGTAAAATTCATTTGCAACAGATGATCCGTACCGGGTTCAAAGGGTACAACAGGGTAATACTGATGCTTGTTCTTTTCCAGGATAGTGACAAGTGTAGTGGTCATTTGTTTCTGTGTTCGATGGAAAGCAAAATTACCACTCTATACGGTAAGCTCACGGGAATATCTTCTTACATAAAAAAGCCCCGACCTGTTCCGTCGGGGCAATATTGTTACAACCGGCATTTTATAAAACAAGAGCCGGTTCTTTTACATCAAACAACTGATCGTAATGAATGGTTATGTTGTCTGTGAGTTGTTCTTCCAGCATTGAGGCAAAAGTTTCAAAGTAAACAATCACATCTTCCCTTACATTCCGTTGCAACCAACGGAAGCCACCGGGCAGCTGCTCTAACACAGCTCTGTCTTCAAGATATTCGAGATTATGAATATCACTCGGTGTTAAACCAATTTCCTGCAACTTGGCAATGAGTAAACCGGCAGGTGCATTTGTTACACCACAATAATCTTCTGCCAGCTCAGTCCATTCGCCAATACCTGTGTGAGCATATGCCAGTATTTCTTCTTTGCTTAATTTGGTAACCACCTGTGTAAGATTCCCGCAATTGCAGGCGCCATGGTTGCCCCATGCATAATGAGCGCCGTTACGGAGACGGGCTGCAGTTTCACGCAGCGCTTCTATTAATTGAATATTTGCCTGTGCCATACGCTAATTTCCTACTAATACAAAAAACCTGTGTGTTTTGTTGAAACATTAACATTGGTAAAAAATATTTATATCAACATTTCGTTTAAGCACTATCGCATGAAAAAACATTACATCCGTTTACTGGCTGCTTTCCTGCTGATGGGTAGCTTTTCCCAAGCACAAATGATTACCGGTGTGTGGAAGGGAAAAGTGGGCAGCGGACTACGACCCGGCAAACTTGAATTGAAACTCATTCAACGGGGCGACAGTTTGTTTGGCACATCGTACTACTATGAATCAGTAAACAACTATCGTCGCTATACAGTAAAAGGTTATTTTAATCAACAAACCAATGAAGTGGTATGGTGGGATGATGAACTGATCGAAGCAAGAACCGGACGTATTGCAATTACATCACCCGGTGCTGTTCCCTTGTTAATGGAAGCCGATTTTAATTGTCCCGGCGGCGGCATAATGATGCTGGAT
>CAYMSG010000653.1:0-1611 GCA_964392955.1 uncultured Chitinophagaceae bacterium
TCCGGCATTTCGTTTTGCAGGATGGCTACAATCTTTTTTGATACTTCGTACGAAATCTGATCTTCTGATACCTCTGTACCAAATGCACCGTGCCTGGCACCAATGGTTCCTTTAAAACCATGGCCGGCATCAATTACAATTGTTTTTATTTTGCCTGCCGCTTTTGTATTATTTTTTTGGGTGAAGGATACGATCACCAGGCTTAACATCAGTAAACAGGCAATTCCAGGTAGTAAGTTCTTGTTCATCGTTCCACGTTCGTTTTTGAGTTAGTAAATTCAAAAGCAACATTCACAGTTCGTTAATGCAAATGTGGTTATTTTTGTCGCCACCGCATTATGTTTAAACGCTGTAAAGTTAGCTATAAATCTGTATTAATGACTGCTTTAGGGGGACTGCTCTTCTATTGCATAACGGTACAGGGTCGTACTGCATTTCATTCTTCATCCGTTTTTTTACACGCTTTAACATTTTCTGCTACTGATACAGTGCCGGTTTCGCCCCGCAAAAAAACAACTACAACACCTGCATTACAGACGAATGCTCCGGCGAATTCATCAGAAAAAATTTTGTTAAATGATACAGTGCCTTTAAAAAAAGATTCTGTAACAGTTACTGATACTTTGCCGAAACGGGATTCAATGGTACAGAAGATTGACACCTTTGATTTGAAAATATCAAAAGATTCCATTGATGCGCCGGTTGATTTTGAAGCGGAAGATTCAATGGTGGTTGATATTCCGGGCAAACAGATCTTTCTGTATAACAAAGCAGCGGTGAAATTTAAAGATGTAGCATTGGATGCTGCGGTGATACGGCTTGATCAGCCCACACAAATACTTACAGCTTATTCCATTAAAGATTCGGCCGGTATGCCAACAGGTGTGCCAGCGTTTAAGCAGGGCGAAAGTGCATTTACATCCGACACCATCCGTTATAATTTCAAAACACAACGTGGATTAACCATTGGTACTTACACACAGGAAGGTGAAATGTATATCTATGGTGAAAAAGTAAAACGCATCAGTCCATCTGTATTCTTTGTAGAGAAAGCCCGGTTCACCTCCTGTAATTATGACACACCGCACTTTGCTTTCAAAGCACGCAAAGTAAAATTTATCAGCAACCAGGTTGCTGTTACCGGTTTGGTAAGGCCTGAATTTGAAAATGTGCCCATACCACTTGGGTTGCCGTTTGGTTTGTTCCCGATGAAGCAGGGACGACGTACCGGTTTATTACCACCACAACCAACCGTAAACGAACAGCTTGGGTTTGGATTGGAAGGCATTGGTTATTACAAAACATTTGGTGAGTTGTGGGATGCTACCATTCGTGCAAATGTGTATTCATACGGTTCGTATAATATTTTTTTAACACCCACATATCGCAAGCGCTACAGATATAGCGGAGGATTTAATCTTTCCTACATGAACAACAAGTTCGGTTTTAAAGGTGATCCGGATTACAGAGCCCCTTCCCGTAACTTTTCTGTACAGTGGAACCACAGTCTTGATGGAAAGGCGAGGCCCGGCCAAACATTCAGTGCAAACGTGAATGTGGCTACGAGTTTATTCAACCGCCTTTTCCCGAATAATGCTCAACAGAACTTTA
>CAYMSG010000654.1:0-1607 GCA_964392955.1 uncultured Chitinophagaceae bacterium
CGGAAATGTTCATCGGCCTGGTAAGCACCTTTCAGTAATTCTTCAAAATTGTCATAGCCGATCGTTAACGCAATAGATAAACCAATGGCACTCCACAAACTGTAACGACCGCCCACCCAATCCCAGAACTCAAACATGTTGGCTTTATCAATCCCAAACTTCACCACATCTTTTTCATTGGTCGATAGAGCAGCAAAATGTTTGGCTACATGTGCTTCATTTTTTGCATGTTCCAGGAACCAGTTTCTTGCACTGTGTGCATTCGTCATGGTTTCCTGCGTGGTTAATGTTTTGGATGCAATGAGAAACAATGTTTCATCGGGTGTTACTTTCTTCAATGTTTCAGCAATATGTGTTCCATCAACATTACTTACAAAATAGGTTTCAATTCCTTCCACCCAATACGGTTTTAATGCTTCTGTTACCATCACCGGACCAAGATCACTACCACCAATACCAATATTAACGATGTATTTGATTTTCTTACCGGTATAGCCTTTCCACTCACCGCTGTGAATCGTTGCACAGAAATGTTTCATCTGTTCCAATACACGTTTAATGTCGGGCATTACATTCTTTCCATCAACCAACACTTCTTTATCAGAAAAATTGCGGAGTGCTGTATGGAGCACTGCTCTCTTTTCGGTGTGATTGATCACATCACCCCCAAACATTTTATCAATGGCTTCTTTCACCTTGCATTCATCGGCTAATTGCAAAAGCAACTGCATGGTTTCTTCGGTGATGATATTCTTTGAATAATCAAACACCATATCATTTTCACAAGTGCTGAATTTTTGAAAGCGGTTGGCATCTGCTTTAAACAGATCACGCATATGCACTTTTTTCATTTGTGCAGCATGCGCATTCAATTGTTGCCAGGCGTTGGTTGTAGTTGGGTTAATCGATGAAAGCATGTTGTTTTGTTTACGTTTATATATCAGCCAATTTGCTGAGAGAAATTTCTTTGTCTTTGTGTAATTGTTCCACCAGTTTTTCCAGTCCTTCAAACTTTACTTCGTTCCGTAAATGAAATCGCACATATACTTTTAGATGACGGTTGTAAATGTCATCGTTAAAATCAAACAAATGTACTTCCACGCTGCGGCGTGTACCATCCACCGTGGGCCGGTTGCCAATGTTCATCATTCCTTTCAGGATCCGGGTTTCTCCTTCAATCTGCGCTTCTACGGCATACACACCATTCGCCGGAACCAATTTGTCCAGATCCTGTATTTGCAGGTTGGCAGTAGGGTAGCCGAGTTTGCGGCCGAGTTTATTTCCTTCAATCACATTTCCTTTAAAGAAATACGGATAACCTAACAGCTGATTGGCTGTTTCCACTTCGCCATTGGAAAGTGCCTGTCGTATTTTCGTGGAACTGATGGCTACTTCGTTGATCAGCTGCTGTGGAATTTCTTTCACCGTATAATTGTATTGTTCGCCCATCTGTTCCAGCAATCGGTAATCGCCTTCCCGGTTGTTACCAAACTTATGATCGTAACCAATAATGATGAGCGATGGATGAAAACGATCCACCAAAAAATCTTTGATGTATTGCTGTGCCGACTGCTCCGAAAATTCTTTGGTGAATGGAACCACGACGA
>CAYMSG010000655.1:0-1588 GCA_964392955.1 uncultured Chitinophagaceae bacterium
TTCTATGCATTCAAATGGTGGCAATCGTTGTTATTCGTAATTGTGTTTTTCTTTGTTCATTCTTTTATTGTTTACAGTTTGTACAAATTCCTTTTATTTGTAACCGTTATTCATCAAATTCATTAATATGAAATTATTAGAAGGAAAAGTAGCCATTGTTACCGGTGCCGCCCGGGGTATTGGCGAAGCTGTTGCCATTAAGTTTGCCGAGCACGGCGCACATGTTGCGTTTACGTATGTGAGTGATGGCAGTAAAGAAAAGGCTGCTGCGCTGGAAACAAAATTGCAGGGCATGGGTGTAAAAGCAAAAGCCTATCAAAGCAATGCCGGCGATTTTGCTGCTTGTGAAGCGTTTGTAAATGACGTGCTCAAAGAATTTGGTACTGTTGACATTTGCGTAAACAATGCTGGTATTTCCAAAGACAACCTGCTGTTGCGCATGAGTGCTGAGCAGTGGGAAGATGTGATCAAAGTAAATCTCAACTCGGTATTTTATATGACCAAACAGATCATTAAGCCCATGATGAAAGCCCGGAGCGGCACCATCATCAATATGAGCAGTGTGATCGGTGAAATGGGAAATGCCGGACAAACCAGCTATGCTGCCAGCAAAGCCGGTGTGATCGGGTTTACAAAATCAGTAGCCAAAGAATTGGGCAGCCGCAATATCCGTTGCAATGCCGTGGCTCCCGGCTTTGTGGAAACTGACATGACGAGTTATTTAAAAGAAGGCGAAGCGGCTGATAAATACAAGGCCGGCATTCCGCTGGGCCGGTTTGCAAGTGCCGAGGAAATTGCAAACACCTGCCTGTTTTTGGCCAGCGATATGGGCGCTTATATTACAGGGCAAACAATCAGTGTTTGCGGCGGCTTAAATATTTGACAAACGGTTGATAGCCAATTGTTGTTTAACGATAAAATGATAAAGGTTTTTATACCTTTATCATTTTTTTATGTTAATCTCGCAGTTATAGGTATATTTTTGCAGGCCGGTATGAAGAAAAATCTCATTAGCATTGTACTTACGCTCGTATTGAGCATTCAACTGTTGCCCCTGGTGCAGATCAGTACAATGATGTATGAGAACCAGCAAATGACAGAAGAAATTCCGCATAGCGACAAACCGGCTACCCCATCGTTTACTGAAGAAATTCATAAGCACTTTGTTAGCGCCAGTTATGAAGAATTGATGCAGCTGGCTGAACTTCGTATTGTTGAAAGCATTCATCATGCAGAAGCTATCTACTCCCGCTTTTCGGATGATGTGCAAACGCAACCACCCAACGCCTGATGGTTTCCTTGCCGCAACCAATTCCAATTTTTTAAAATGAAAAGTTGCCTGTTATTAATTTTTTGTTTTTCCCTTTTTAGATTCTGAATCTGTATTCGTATTAAAACTTGTACGTGCCGGATATGATATGACCGATCAAATACGGCATCTTCATTCCAGCAGGTTTTAATCCGTAACAATGTGTTTACAACCAACAGCTGCAAACTTGAGTTTGCCTGTTAAATCAACTGAATAATGAAATCGTATACGAAGTATTTAAAAACTGATCTGCTTTCGGGTCTCATCGTGTTCCTTGTA
>CAYMSG010000656.1:0-1583 GCA_964392955.1 uncultured Chitinophagaceae bacterium
TTGATCGTTGCATTCGGACAAGCCAGTTCGCAGGCAGTACAACCGGTACAGGCATGTTCATTGTTCTCATCATGAATCATCACCACTTCGCCTTTGAAGCGTTCGGGTAACACCAGTGTATCCCTGTTATCAGGATATTGTTGTGTAATGATTTCTTTGTGGTGGGTGAAATAGTAACCGGTACGTTTCATACCTGTTGCCAGCGATTTTATCGCACCCCAGATGTCTTGTATGTATTGTTTTAAAAACATAAGCCCCTATCCCCTGAAGGGGAATTATTTATAGATTACTATTTAATATCTCTACCATTTATTTTATCAAGCTCATTCAAAACTCAGCTTCTTGCTTTACACCCCTTTAGGGGATGGGGGCTAAAAATGCCAACCCATAATTGCAATCAATGTTACCAGCAGTAAATTGAACATGCTGATGGGTAATAAATATTTCCACTCCAGGTTCAGCAGCTGATCGATCCGTAAACGGGGAAAGGTCCAGCGGAACCACATGATCACAAAAATTAAAAAGAAGGTTTTGCCAAAGAACCATACACTCGATGGTATCCAATCCATCACGCCGTTAAATGCATGCCAGTTACCAATATGAAACGGCATCCATCCTCCTAAGAATAAAGTAGCACCAATGGCACACACAATAAACACATTCACATATTCTGCAAGGAAGAAAAGAGCGAATTTCATTCCCGAATATTCTGTATGAAAACCTGCAGTCAGTTCACTTTCTGCTTCAGCCAGATCAAATGGTGCACGGTTTGTTTCGGCCGTAACAGCAATAATGAAAATGATAAAGGCAATGATTACAGGAATATGTCCTTTAAACAACCACCAGCCATTTTCCTGTGCCTGGATAATATCACTGATGCGCAAACTACCTGTCAACACAACAATAGCAAGCACCGCAAGACCGGCACTTAATTCATAGCTTACAATCTGTGCGCCGCTGCGCATAGCACCCAGCAACGAATATTTATTATTACTGGCCCAACCTGCCATTAAGATACTAATGACAGAAATGGATGATACAGCAGAGATGTACAATACGCCGATATTCAAATCCCACAGCTGAAAATCTTTTGCAAACGCAATGGGTGCAAGCAGCAGCATGGCAACGATCATGGCAACAAACGGTGCAACGTTGAACAACAATTTATCTGCACCACCGGGAGTCATGCCTTCTTTCACCAATAACTTCAATGTATCAGCTAACGATTGCAACATACCTTTTGGTCCTACACGATTTGGTCCGAGACGTATCTGTATCCATGCCGATACTTTGCGTTCCATAATTACCAAAACCAATCCGAGTGCTGCAAACAAACCAATTACGGCAACACCTGCAATCACCATTTCTACAATCAATGCCCATGTTGGGCTCATGTTTGCATTGAGCCATTGATCAATATTTGCTGCTATGTTACTTAAGCTCCACATGTATGTTTATTTAGTCATCTGTATTAATACTGTTCGTCTTTTGTTGCGTCGCACACTTGTACGTTTTGTTCTTAATTCGTCTTATTTGCTATAGCTATATCTTCTTTTTTTGCATCCACGAGTGCATATTTCATG
>CAYMSG010000657.1:0-1579 GCA_964392955.1 uncultured Chitinophagaceae bacterium
CAACCTGATAACTATCTAATTGACCGCTAAATATTTTGATAACCCCGACTATGGCACCAAGAAATTTAGCAAGTTGTCCAACGATTGCAAGCGTCAGTATGATAGAAACTACTATAAAAATGTATCCAAATATTTTTCTTGTTGTCATTGTCTGTCTGTCGTTTTAAGCTGCCGCATAACGTTTTGCGGCTTTGCGAAGGTGGCGATTTTCATCAATAAACTTCAATCGAAGCACTAAATTTTTATTAACCAATTCACTGTCATACGAAGCACTGCACCGCCACTTTTGCAAAACCGCTGTTGGCAGCTGGTGTTCTGTCGTCCGTCCTTGTAAACCATTGTCAGT
Organism: uncultured Chitinophagaceae bacterium; assembly: GCA_964392955.1. Classification (GTDB taxonomy): domain Bacteria; phylum Bacteroidota; class Bacteroidia; order Chitinophagales; family Chitinophagaceae; genus Lacibacter. The sequence goes on from CAYMSG010000657.1 coordinate 347, forward strand.
GTTGGGTTTGAGTGTCATTGTCTGGTTACTTTTTTTTGTTGGTCTGTGTCGGGTTGTGTATTGCGTTTTTTATTTTTTTGAAGGGTCAGCAAATTTTTTTAAAACAATTTTTCTCTGCGTTAGCTTTGCAAGCTCTTTGACAAAGCTTTGGTTTGAGCGTTGGCTCGTGGGGCTTTGGCAATGTGCTTGCAAAATGCGTTGGTTTATGTGTTCATTTTCCTATAAAGTTCACTTACAAGTTTATGCCAATCTCTAAATGTCATATTCTTATGTTTATTCTCATAATATTTTGATGTTTCTTCAACTGCTTGTAAAACTTTGTTTTTCTTTAGTAGTGGCTTTATAATTTGTAATAGTTCTTTGTCTGTTATTTCAGTCAGCGTGGCTGGCTGTTTTGGTTCTGTTGTTTTAGGTACAGCGTTTTCTTTAAATAAGTCAAAAACAACATCAAAAAAGTTTGTCAAGTTCTCACGTTTGAAAACAATAATTCTTTCTCCGTTTGATAAATAACCAAACCTAAATTCATCATCTTTTACATTCTCTTGCAATGAAGAACGTGAATACAAAGAAACATTGCTTTTTGCGTTTAGTCTTTCTTTTACTTTTGTCGGATTCCAAGCAACTACTGTGTCTGTATCAACATCATAGCCAAGGATAATGAAAGGAATGTCCGCTTTGAAAATCTTTGAAAAATGCTCGCTATAAGGTAGTTGAACTCTTGTAACATCAGGCGAATTTTTAAAATATGCTGGTGATAAATTTTTAAGAAATACAAAGTATTTGTCTGTTCCGATTTTAATTAAAAATGGATTACCCTCTTCATAACTAAACTCATCTAACTCGTTAAGCGTTTCTATGAATTTTATCTTTAAATCTTTAGCAAATAGTTTTCTCATATCTTAAAACATAGAGTTATGAAGTTTAGATTTTATTCTTGTTTTGTTTGCAGTTCTTACATCAGTCAAATCGCAATCAAATCTCACATTCAAAATGTTTGATGGAATACTGCTAATGTTTATCGTTGGAATTTCAACGCTTTCATAATGTTGAATTGAATCTACAGAAAATTTATAGTCAAAGTAAATGTCAAACGCTTTTTCAAAGTCTTTGCCAAGAGTTGAAGCCACCATTTCGTTGATACGATAAATTAAGTTTTGGTCTTTTAGTTTTGATTCTATTATTTCAACCAAATCAAAAACGCTTGTTCCAGTTCCTGTTTCAATTGTCAAAATT
>CAYMSG010000658.1:0-1573 GCA_964392955.1 uncultured Chitinophagaceae bacterium
GCCAGCACGGTGCCCCAACTCGGCGACGTCGCGATCAACAGCAAAATCACCTTCTTCCAGCGCAGGAATAAATTCGCCACCGAGTGAACGAAGAATCAGGATCGAAGATGCAAACAATAACAATGCAGCAGCAAGTACTGTTTTTGGAAAATTGATCACCTTATTCAGTGCCGATTGGTAAATGCGTTCCAACCAGATCATGAATTTATCAGACAGGTTTTGTTTATGCTGAATGGTTTTGCTGAGAAACAAAGCACTCATCATTGGAATGTAGGTAAGCGATAGAATAAATGCCCCCAGCAATGCAAAGGCAACCGTTTGTGCCATGGGTTTAAACATTTTTCCTTCAATCCCCTGCAAGGTGAAGATGGGCAGATACACAACAAGAATAATGATCTGTCCAAACACGGCACTGTTCATCATTTTACTGGCGCTGTGGTTTACTTCAGCATCCATCTGTTCACCGGTTAGCCGGTACGTGCTGTTGAATTTCTTACTGTGGCTCAGTTGGTGCATCACTGCTTCCACAATGATCACGGCACCATCAACGATCAATCCAAAATCCAATGCGCCTAAACTCATAAGGTTACCGCTTACACCAAACATGTTCATCATGATAATTGCAAACAACATGGCCAATGGAATAACCGATGCTACTAAAATTCCGGCTCTGAAGTTTCCTAAAAACAACACCAGTACAAATACAACGATCAATGCACCTTCCAGTAAATTTGTTTTTACCGTTCCGATGGCATGGCTTACCATTTTTGTACGGTCGAGAAAAGCTTCGATCACCACACCTTCGGGTAATGTTTTCTGAATCTGTTCGATGCGGTCTTTTACATTTTTAATTACCGCACTGCTGTTGGCACCTTTCAGCATCATCACCACTGCACCTGCCACTTCGCCTTCATCGTTAAACGTCATGGCGCCATATCGGGTAGCATGACCAATCTTTACTTCAGCCACATCACGAATAAATAATGGTGTTGCACTTGCGGTACGTTTGATGGCGATGTTCTCAATATCTTCTTTACTGCCGGCCAACCCTTCACTTCGGATATAGAGCACCGTTGCGGCTTTTTCAATATACGCCCCGCCGGTATTCTGATTATTTTTTTCGAGTGCAGTAAACACATCGTTGATGTTGATACCGTATGAAAACAATTTCGCCGGATCAACTTCAATACTGTATTGTTTGAGTTTGCCACCGAAGCTGCTTACTTCGGCTACGCCTTGCACACCCAGCAATTGACGACGTACGATCCAGTCCTGAATAGTACGTAGTTCCGTTGCATCGTATTTATTTTCGTATCCTTTTTTGGGACGAACAACGTATTGATAAATTTCGCCCAGCCCGGTTGTTACGGGTGCTAACTCCGGTGTACCAATTTCCGCAGGAATAACGGTTTGTACTTTTTGTAACCGTTCAGCTACCTGTTGCCTGGCCCAGTACACATCGGTTGCATCATCAAACACAATTGTTACAAGCGAAAGACCAAAGCGGGAAAAGCTTCTGATCTCGATCAAGCCCGGAATATTATTATTCACTTGCTCAATCGGGAAGGTAATG
>CAYMSG010000659.1:0-1570 GCA_964392955.1 uncultured Chitinophagaceae bacterium
GGTAAAAATTTTCTTTTGCCATACAGCACTTGTTGTTTCACGCAGCAACACATAATAACCCTTTACCTTTCCAACAGCAGATTGCTTCCAGCTGATGAGCGAATAGTTCGTGAGGCTTCTTGTTTCAATTTTTACATCCAGTGGCATTGAAGGAGCTTTTGCAAGATTTGCTAATGATGCAAGATTAATTCCTGTATTCTTTGCCAGATACACAAAGTCCATAAACTCGGGTAAATCACCGTATTGTATTCCCTTATCTGTTCGCAGATCCTGGTGTTGATGATGAAAGTTTTCGTTCATCTCCGTAATACGTACAGCCGCAAATCCTTTTTGAATAAATGGAGTATGATCGCCTCCACGTAAAAACCGATCATTGCGATACACCATCACTACCTCCAGGTTATCAACATAACGCTCTCCAATTTCTTTGACATAACGTGCCAGTTGTCTAGATTTGCCATCGTTCTCCAAACCAAGATTGCGGATATTTGCCGCAGCTTTATCTAATTCATAAGCCGGCAATCCTTCACTGAACACACGCACTTTTGTATTGTTGATGATATTTGTTTCACTGCTGTTGTTGGAGCCCATGATATCATTGTTCAATACTGCTTCAATGACCCAATTCTGCTCTTTTGCTTTTCCTGCCATAAAATTTGCGCCCAGCAATCCTTGCTCTTCGCCGCTCACCGCAACAAATATGATGGTAGCAGAAAATTCATACGTACTCATTATGCGTGCACATTCAAGTACGGCTGCTACTCCACTGGCATCATCGTTTGCACCCGGCGCTTCACTCGTTGCATTCATTACATCCGTTACACGACTGTCCAAATGTCCGCTAATCACAAAGATGCGTTGATCAGCCGGATTGGTTCCTTTCAGGATCGCCATTGCGTTACCGAGATTTACCGGTTTGCTGATACGTCGTCCATCGGGCTGCAATGTGGTTGTATCAACAAAAGCAGTCATTCGACCATTTGATTGTTTGGCGAACTCTTTAAACTTTGTCACCACCCATTCACGTGCTGCACCTATTCCTTGTTTTGGATCAGTAACGGTACTCATCGTGTGGCGTGTACCAAAGCTTACCATTTTCAGAATATAGGCTTTGAGTGAATCGGGAGAAATAGCTGTGACCATCTTTTCAATGTCAGGATCACGCTGAATAGTGGTTTGAGCATTGATCCCGTTCACCAGGAACAGGCAAACAAAAACGAACAAAGAAAACTGCTTCATAAAGTTGATTGATTAATAATTATATTTTTCTTTCCAGAGCTGCTTCAAAAATTTCCGCAGCTCTTCTTCTCTTATATTTTTCCCCGGCTCATAAAATTTTGTTCCCACAATTTTCTCCGGTAAATATTCCTGCGAAGAAAAATTATTTTCATAGTTGTGTGAATACTGATACCCTTTTCCGTAATCCATATTCTTCATGAGCTTTGTTGGCGCATTGCGGATATGTAACGGAACAGATAAATCACCAAATTGTTTCACTGCAGCTATTGCACTCCCAATAGCAACGGTGGCACTGTTGCTTTTTGCACTGGAGGCAAGATAGATGACACAC
>CAYMSG010000660.1:0-1567 GCA_964392955.1 uncultured Chitinophagaceae bacterium
GGCTTTGCTCTTCCTCTACATAACTTTTATGTATGGATACAATCCGGTCGCTTATGAATAAATTCATTTACATCACTAATGGGCATACTCTTCCTGTCTGGTTTCTGTAACCAGGTATGCATTGTTGCTGAACATGCATGCAGTAAATTCATTCGTATGTACTGTCGTTTTGTTTTGTTCATTTACTCATTCAGGTTTAAAGGTGTTTTTCATTTCATAGCAACGGCCATAAAAAATTATAACTATAACTTACCCATTTTCACAGGTAATCATTGCGAAACAATTAAAACAAAAAACCCCGCAATCTCTTGCGGGGTCTGTGTTATAGCGAATTCGTTTCTTCAACTTTATTCAACAGCAGCATGTGCCCCGCAAACAGTATAGTCACCCTTGGGACTAAACTGATTCACTTGTTCGATATGTGATTGTATGCGTAGCATTGTTTGTTGTTTATAATTTTTGTGAGTGCAAAGATGAATTTATTTTTTTGATGTTGCCAACTTTTTGATCAAAAATTTTGAAAATATTTTTTTCATCATCAAACATCAACTGAATCATACACGATCACCTTGCTCCATACATGTGAGCATTCTTCTACAAATTTTAAATGGATGGGATCGGTTTGATAGCTGGCCTGATCGGCACCGTTAGCAAACTGCACGAACCATGAAACAGCATAGCCCGTTTCAATTACATCCCGGTTGGTATCGGCCGGTTTGCCGATATGAAAGTTTTGAATGGTTTTTACTTTCGACAGTTTGGTTAACCCTTCTACGAGTTTATCTCTGTCTGTTATACTGTCTGGATTCTTCAACCAGAAATATACATGGTGAATGAAGATGTTTTTTAATTCTTTGTCCATTGGCTGTTGTTTGAACGAAGATAAGCCGGCAATGGCTGCCGTGGCTGCAGAAAGTTTAGCGATGAATGATTTGCGGGTTTGTTGCATAACGATTGTTTGATGCTTCAAGTTACTGCACAATTTTAAAACAAACTCGTCTGCATTCCAGGTCTTCTGAATTTTGTTCTGTCCAAACTCCATTCCTCTGCATTCATGCCATAGAGCTTACCGTACTTTTTATACTGCTGTGCCACCAGTTGAGCAATGGCACCTTCGCCACGCATGCGTACACCAAAGCGTGTATCATTCACTTTTCCATCATGGCTGTGTTCAATATGATGCCATACTTTATCGGCACGGTCGGGGAAATTTTTATACAACCAATCGTGGAATAAAAATTTGATGGCGCCATTCAACCGAATGAAGGTGTACGCTGTGAATGTGGCGCCGTTATCGCTGGCTGCTTTCATAATGCGTTGCATTTCGTGTTCGTTCAGTCCGGGTATCATCGGTCCCATCATAATACCCATGCGCACACCTGCACTGCTGAGCTCGTTGATCACTTTCAGTTTTGCTTTTGCTGTTACAGTGCGTGGTTCCATTACCCGCCGCAAATCTTCATTGAACGAAGTGATCGATACCATGGCCGAAACAATATTCTTTTTCCCCATTTCCTGCAACACATCTTTGTCTTTGAGTATCCATGCATTTTTGGTGAGAATGCCA
>CAYMSG010000661.1:0-1564 GCA_964392955.1 uncultured Chitinophagaceae bacterium
CACTTTTCTGCGTCAAGACCCCGACATCATCATGGTGGGTGAAATCAGGGATGCAGAAACAGCCAACATTGCTATACGTGCATCACTCACCGGGCATCTTGTGCTTTCCACCATTCACACTAATTCTGCCTGGGGAACGGTTTCGCGATTGGCCGACATGGGTGTGCCGCCTTACCTGCTGGCAGGAACATTAAGCCTTACAGTAGCACAACGATTGGTAAGATTGCTTTGTCCGGATTGTAAAAAAGAAGAAGCTTTCAGTGCTTCATTATTGCCGAGAGGAATACAGGTGCCAGTGCCGCTTGAAAAACATTACAAAGCAGTTGGTTGCAATCATTGTTACCATACCGGCTATAAAGGTCGTAAAGCCATTTATGAAGTGATACCGGTAACACCTGAACTGTCTGAGCAGATACGTAACAACGACCTGCACATTGATGAATTTATAAAGGAAAAAAACATCAGGCTCCTGCGTGATAACGCATTTGAATTATTCAGCAAAGGTGAAACCTCGCTGGAAGAAATATATCCTGTTCTGTTAAACAGTAAATAAAACCACAACGTGAAAAAAATTAAAACACGAATCCTTGTCTTCTTTTTTGTTATGCTGGCTGGAATTTCAACAGCACAAAACAAAGACCGCTTTGATGAACTGAGAGCGCAACTCACGAAACTGGAAGAAACAAACCCCGGCTTGAAAGAACCTGTGGATGTTTCGGTGAATGAAACTTCTGTCCAGGAGTTCTTGAGGGCTATTGCCAATGTAAATAAACTTAATATCAGCGTTGATCCTGAATTGGACATCAACGTGGTGAACAGTTTTTCACGCATACCGGTTTCGGATGTGCTGGTGTTTATCTGCAAGCAATACGGGCTCGACATCAGCTTCACTGGTTCCATTATGTATTTTTCAAAATACAATGAACCATCTGCAGTCATTCAGAAATATGTTCCGAAAAAACTGGAGATAAACTACTACGCAAATACGGATAAACTTGACCTCGACCTGAAGAACGACAGTCTTTACGCAGTGGTGAAGGAGATTACCCGCGCTTCCGGCAAAAACGTAGTGATTGCTCCCGACCTGCTGGTGAAAACAGTTACGGTATATGTTAAGAACATGAACTTTAACGAAGCGTTGGACAACCTTGCTTTTTCAAACGATATTAAAGTGGTAAAGAGTAACAACTCTTTCATGTTTGCAAAACAGGATGGCAAAGTTGTATTGGAGGAAGAACCAAAAGGAAAAACGAAAAATCAAAACGGTAAAGAAAAGAGCAGCTCGTCAGCAAACAAGGATTTGAGTATTACTGTGGATAAGGATAAGCTATCAGTTGTGGCTGCGAATGTTGGTATCAAGGAAATTATAGAGGCCGTTTCCGATGAACTGGGTTATGATTATTTTTTATTCTCCGACCCCAAAGGCACAGCAACATTGAATGTTACCAATGTTACTTATTTTGAATTTCTGAACAATCTGCTCAATGGAACGGATTATACCTACAAAGTGGAAGATGGTATCTTTCTTATCGGTGACCGCAAACTGGAGAAGTTAAGAGATACC
>CAYMSG010000662.1:0-1563 GCA_964392955.1 uncultured Chitinophagaceae bacterium
GTCAATATCTGCTTGTGATAAGAGTGCTGCGACTATTACGTGTATTCAGAATTTTTAAAGTAAGACCACTCTTAGCACAGGCTGAATTGCTGACGCGTGCACTTAAAGCCAGCCGCAGTAAAATCGCAGTTTTTCTTTTTACGGTTTTAACGTTGATTGTTGTTATTGGCGCAATAATGTATGTTATTGAAGGACCAAAGAATGGATTTACAAGCATTCCAACCAGTATGTACTGGGCTATTGTAACAATGACAACTGTCGGTTATGGCGACATTTCACCTCAAACCCCATTTGGACAAATAATTGCATCAATAGTTATGATAATCGGATACTCTATAATTGCAGTACCAACAGGAATTGTAACAGTGGAAATTGCTGAAGCTAGCAGGAAAGCAATAACAACCCAGGTTTGTCCGGAATGTCTGAAAGAAGGGCATGACAGAGATGCAGTGTTTTGCAAATACTGCGGTGCTAAGCTTTGATCCAGCTTACTTTCAGAATACTTAATAGTAGTATTATAGCTCCGATCCATTGAATAGGATCGAGAATATTTCCCCTCAGGATATATTCAAGTAATACTGCTGTAAGTGGAAAGGCTAATTCACAAATTGCCGCAACGGAAGCGGGGATTCTTTTAAGTCCATAATAATAAAGAAAAATTGCAGCACCGCCTGTGGTAAATGCAATAATTAAAAATATTTGTATCTGTTTTGTTGTCACATCTGTTATGCTGCCCATATCTCCAAGCGATACCACAATTACAAGCATTATAAAAGCAGAGAATAAAAATCGTAAATACGTACCCATCTCAAAAGAAACATTTCGTAATGCACGTTTACTTAACACTGTTGATGAACTGAAACTGAAAGCTGCAAGCAAAGCAAAAAGTGCAGCGACAACTGTTTTATCACCTGTAGCAAGATCGGGAAGATTTGCTCCGAATGTTGTAAAGTAAGCGCCAAGAACTGCCAGTCCTGCCCATAGAAAAAACTGCGCTGGTAATTTTTCTTTCAAGAACACTGCTGCAAGTGTAATTGCAAAAACCGGCTGCAGTTTTTGAAGAAGTATTACAACTGATAAATTGACAAAGTTCACATAAAAAAGTGATTTAGTAATTGCCATTGTACCGATTGCTCCACCAAACAAAGCAACCAGGAAAAATGCTAACCAGTCTTTGGTTTTCAGATGCTTTAACGAAGGAAGCTTTTTAATGAAGTAGGGTGATAATAAAATTGCGACTATTGTGCTTTCAATGAATACAACAAGTGGTACTGGAAGACTGTAAAGTGAAGGACGAAGCACAATTCCGTCGACTCCCCACAGGCTTGCAGCTACAATTACAAAAAACGGAGCAAACCGGTTCATAATTACTATAGAAATTGATGTGAAATATAATATTTAATTGTCAACTAATTGTTGGATATTGAATGAAATTCGAGGGCAGTGCTAAACATTTTGGCGAACTGAATTTTTTTGAATACGTCATTTATTGCATGTAAAATTTACCTCACTTTGATCAGAAAAGTTTATAATCTGTATTATTTTCAAGCAATTCATTTATTT
>CAYMSG010000663.1:0-1553 GCA_964392955.1 uncultured Chitinophagaceae bacterium
AAGTTACAATGGGACATTTCGGACATACACAAGCATTGAAATATGCAAGCGACCCCGAACGTATAAAACGCAACAGAAGTTTGATAAGACCTATCAAAGAAATCTTTGAAGATTTATTGCCGAAATACAACGAAGCGGTTTTTGACAACAAGCAAGAAAACAGAAGTTTTAATAAAAACATTTTGAACTTGTTACCAACGCTTGAAAACGTTGATTTAGCTTATTTTGACCCGCCTTATTGCAACAGCCACGCTGACTACCAAAGTTTCTATCACTTATTGGAAACATTTACAGAATATTGGAAAGACAAAGAATTTGTAAACGGAATAAAACGCTACGAACCGCAACGTTTCAGTGGTTTTGACAAAAAACGAGACGTAATTGAATCGTTTGAAAAACTGTTTGAGTATTCGCAGGAAATTCCGCATTGGCTCATTAGTTACAACGACAGAAGCTATCCGAGTGTGGAAGAATTATCAAAGATAATTTCCAAATACAGAGACGTAACCGTTGAAGCAAAAGCATATCACAACGGTAGAGGCGGAAAAGGAAGTGTAGCAGGAAGCCACGAAGTTTTGTTTGTTTGCAAACCGAAGAAAAAATATTTTATCACAACAACACAAGAAAAAGTCGTAAATGAAGGATTTTAATTATTGGAAGAAATTACACGAAAGCGAACAACTTGATGAGTTTAGTTCAGACAACGTTGGTTTGCTTTGGTTGAAAACAAAATCAATCGTTCGCAAAGAATTGATTGCTGAATTTATTGAGCAAAATAATATTTCGCTTAACGAAACAGGGTTGGCAAAACAATTTGTAGAATTGTTCGACTTGCTTTCTAAAAAGCCAACTCAATCGCATAAAATTTTAGACGAGTACATTAAAGACAAAAACAAGGTTCAAGTTGCGGAATTAAATACAAAGCAATTAGTTTCAGAATTGTACAAACTGAAAAACTTTGATTGGGGTGGCGATTATCAAAATTCGTTGGACAAATATTTAGTAAGTCGTTATGTAAAAGTTCATAAGTCTTACGACACACTTGTTTCAAAGTTTAAAACGGAAATTCACGTTGCTGTTCAAGGTTATGTATTGAACAGTTGGTATAACCATTGGAGTAGTATTTTGATTGAACACGTTTTCAAATCACACCCAACAGTCTTGCCAACTGTCGGACAAATCAAAAGCGTTGATTTCTTTATTAACAACATTCCTTTCGACTTGAAAGTAACATATCTACCTGCCGAATACATAAAGTCCAAACGAAAAGAAAAAGGTTTACCTGTTGAACTAACCTTTTTGAAAAGCAAAGCAACTGAAGCTAAAATCATTTTTGATAAAAAGGCTAAAGACACAGACATCTTTTATGAAATCGTTGAAAAGATGAAAGACAAGAATGATGCTTTTTGTAAAAATGTATTGAAAACATTGAAAGACGAAAAACTTGGAATTTTGAAAGAGGTACAAAACAACCCGAAAATATTAGCAAAATGGCTTTACGAAAATCAAGGCGAAATGCGTTTCGGTTCGGAAAATCGTTTATTTCTTGTTTT
>CAYMSG010000664.1:0-1541 GCA_964392955.1 uncultured Chitinophagaceae bacterium
AAAGAACAAAGGCGATCTGCATTTAGACAAAGTTGAACAACCGCAGTTTACAGATGAATGGAATTATGTGATCGAAAATTATACGGTGGGAGCCAACGATCCTTCATTCATTGACAGTATTGCTTCCATTCATAAGACAGGAAACCAACCAGACGCTGTAATTGCAACACCGCCACCGGTTCCTGTAACTGAACAACCGAAACGGGAAGATCCGAAACCAGAACCCGTAACTGTACAATCACAACCAACTATTCCCAGGCAAACACAACCGATTACGAAAACTGAAAACAAACCACCTGTAAAAGAACCAACAGTTATTGTATCAAAACCTCCAACCATCACCGAAAAATTCATTGAACGAAAAAAAGTATTAACAACAGAATTACCGTTACTCGGCGATACCATTGAACTTCACTTTTATGATAACGCAGAAATTGATGGTGATTCCATTTCATTATTCATGAATAACCGGTTAGTATTTGAGCATGTAAAGCTGAGCGATAAGCCGCATATTGTAAAATTTGCTGTGAGCGAATTGAGTGAAACGAACGAACTGGTAATGGTGGCTGAAAACCTGGGTGCCATTCCTCCCAATACTTCGTATATGATTGCTTATGTAAATGGTGTACGTTATACAGCTAATTTAGAAAGTACAGAGAACAGCAGTGCGATGATAAAGTTTGTGAAGAAAGAGTAAAGAAAGAAAATGATTCACACAGAGGACACGGGGAACGCAGAGCGAAAGCCAGGCCGTTCCTTGCGGCCAGACTCAACATACTGAAGATGATTTAGCAAATGAAGAAAGGGTGTACATCTTTGTACACCCTTTGTATTAAATAACCCACCCCATTTTATCATCTTTCTGTGTAGCATTCTAATGCCCCTCCCAAGAGGGGATGACCATCTTGCTACTCACCATTCACCACTTACTGCTTTATCTGCTTCAATATCTCTTCAATCGCTTTATCCAATTGCGGATCGTTGCCGTTGAGTTTATCTTCAAAACTGTTGATGATGCGGATGTCGGGTTCTACACCATTCATCTCCAGGTCTTTGCCATCAAGTGAATAGCAACCCCATGCCGGCATACGCACATTGGAACCATCCACCAAACCAATGCCACTGGTAAAAATAATCCAGCGATAGGTTCCATTGCCAATGATCTTGCCCAGCTTTAATCCTTTAAAACCCTGTGCAGTCATTTCTGCATCGCTCAATGATTGTTCATTGATGAGCAGAACAATTGGTTTATCGGATGGCGCAAAATTCGATTGCGGTGTAAGTTTTCCTTCACGGTATTTCCATTGCAGGTAACTGCGCTGACTTAAAAACTTCAACACTTCATCGTGTACGTTACCGCCGGTATTGTAGCGCAGGTCGAAAATGAGTGCATCTTTGTTCAGCAACTCCTGCGTCATATCATTAATGAACTGCTCCAGCTCACCGGTACCCATGTTCTTCATATAACCATATGCAATGCGACCTTTGCTTTTTTCATCGACACGCTTCTGGTTGTTATCGATCCACTCATCGTATAAATT
>CAYMSG010000665.1:0-1531 GCA_964392955.1 uncultured Chitinophagaceae bacterium
TGTTTGAGCATTCCATTACTCAGAAAAACACCCGTTGTACAAAGTTTTTTTACTGCCGGAAGATTGTGACTTACAAAAAGCACTGTTCTTCCTTCGCCTCTGCTCATATCACTCATCTTTCCCATACACTTTTTCTGAAACTCAGCGTCACCTACTGCCAGCACTTCATCAACGATCAGTATTTCACTTTCAAGATGGGCCGCCACAGCAAACGCCAGCCGAACATACATACCACTGCTGTATCGTTTTACAGGTGTTTCTATATAACGTTCTACACCTGCAAAATCAACGATTTCGTCAAACTTGCGTTTAATTTCCTGTTTGGTCATTCCCAGTATGGCACCGTTCAGAAAAATATTTTCTTTGCCGCTTAACTCAGGATGGAACCCTGTTCCCACTTCAAGCAAACTGGCTACACGGCCTTTTATCTTTACTCTTCCCGTTGTTGGCGCAGTAGTTCTGCTGAGAATTTTCAGCAGGGTACTTTTCCCAGCACCATTTCGCCCTACAATGCCCAGTACTTCCCCGTGTTTTACGTTAAAATCAATATCACGTAACGCCCATACATACTCACTGCTTGCTTTTTGGGTACGATCATTTGTATCGCCAATTTTTAAATACGGATCTTCTTTACCACGAATTGTATGCCACCACCTGTTTAAATCATGACTAATGGTACCCGTGCTCACCTGGCCCAAGCGGTATTGCTTGGAAATATTTTCAACCTTAATGACTATATCAGACATGAACAGAAATGGTTTGAATTACGTTGTAGATTGATTTTTTTTATTCACCCGTTCAGCAATTTCTTCGCTCATTTGTTTCATGAGCCTGGAATAACTGTATTTTTCAAGAATTACCGATTGCCCGTATGCAGCTATTTTTTTTCGCTCATCTTCATGTTGCAGGTAGTATCTTATTTTTTCTTTGCAGTCTTCTTCACTTGAATATGTTACAAGGGAACCCGGAGGAAAATACTGATAAATGGTAGCAGACTCTCTTGTAAGCAACAAAGCTCCTACTCCCATTACTTCAAAAATGCGTTGATTCACTGCAGTACCTCCTGCAATATCAATATAATCGTTCACAACAATTTTACTATTGAAATAAATGTTGAACATATCAAGGCCTGCTGCAAGTCCCTGGCAACTGTTCACCAGTTGCTCATCAATGGTTCCGCTGTAATAGCCCCACCACTTAAATCCGATAGCCGGATCTTTTGCAAGTTCACTGAAAAACATTGTTCGCTGATGAAAAAGATCATAACCAAGCCCTCCAATAAAAACTACCGGATAAGCTGATGTATTCTTTTTCACTTCACCGAGTATTCTTTCATCAAAGCCATGATGGTTGTACAATGTTTCAATTTTATTGAAAACAAAAAAATCCCGGTAGTGAGGAAGATCTGTGTAAATAAGATCGAAATCAAGCGGGCTCCACTCAGCAGGAAGATGTGCGGAAAGCCTTGACACAAGAAGAATATTTTTCCGGTACGGTTTCCAGAAACTGCCTGGAATATTCGTATGTTCCC
>CAYMSG010000666.1:0-1530 GCA_964392955.1 uncultured Chitinophagaceae bacterium
AATCGTTTTCATTTTCAAAAAAAATCCCTACATTAGCCAATAAATTCGGGATTTGTACCGAATTCATCGGTGCGATTTTGATGATACAGGAAGGGGAATTTAAAAGTATGCTGCGAGAGGATGAGTTGATGTATCGCTTAGTGATAGAGCAGCATTGAAGAAAAATGTGATTAATTATTGGTGCGCATTTTGTAAAAAAAGATGCAACCGATTGCAACATGAACTACTTTATTGCACAAAAAAGAGGTTAACTAAGATAATTGCGTTTATGAGAGGGTCGATTGTTTTGCCGGAATCATTAACATTATTGCTTCAATCACCTGTTGTAGTACAGGAGTTCCGCTCTGTTGCCGTAATTAACAGGCATAGCAGAACAGGAAAGCAGGACGTATGCTCCGTTCGCAATAATACAATTTCTCCTATCGGTAAATTTCATCGAAACAATTGTAACCGTAACCTTTTAAGGGGTGAAGAGGCGTTGCCTGTTCATTTTTTTCGTGACTGATGTTTTTGGAAACGATCATATCCCAGCCATTTAAATGACCAAGTATGCTGTTACTGGTTATTTAAAGAAGAAAGAATGGATGGTAGCGAAGAGTGTCAGCGAATGAATCGTTTCACAATCGTTGGTGTTTAAAAAGAAAAAAAGCAGCAATGAGTCAACAGCAAAGCTGCAACATGATAGTTTGTTTAGGGTCATAATCAACAACGGGGGGATGTGTCTTCATTCCCCCTCTTTTAAGAATTGAAAAAATGTACATCTGACTTATGTTATTATTAGGAATTGATATTGGTACTTCATCTATAAAAGTGTCGGTGGTTGATGCCCAAACACAGGAGCGGATCGTTTCTGTTTCATGGCCCGAAGTTGAATCAGAGATCATTTCAAAACAACCCGGTTGGGCCGAACAATCGCCTGCCATGTGGTGGGAGCATACACAGCAGGCTATCTTAAAAGCAAATGCCACAAAAAAATACGACCCAACAGCTATTGCTGCCATTGGCATCTCTTACCAGATGCATGGTTTGGTTGTGGTTGACAAAAACAACAACCTTCTTCGTGACAGTATTATCTGGTGCGATAGCCGGGCAGTGGAAATCGGTAACAAGGCGTTTGATGCAATTGGTCCGTCCAAATCATTACAGCATTTATTAAACTCTCCCGGAAATTTTACTGCCAGCAAACTGGCTTGGGTAAAACAAAACGAACCGGCGGTTTACAACCAGATCGACAAAGTAATGTTGCCCGGCGATTATATTGCCTTACAATTGACAGGTGCAGCAACAACAAGCATCTCTGCTTTGTCAGAAGGAGTGTTCTGGGATTTTGTGAACAATGAACTTTCGGAAGAAGTGTTCAGCTATTATGGATTCAGCAAATCATTTATACCAGATATCAGGAATGTATTTGCAGAACATGGAACACTCGCTGCATCCAATGCTGCACTACTTGGTTTAAAATCGGGTATCCCCGTTACCTACAAAGCTGGCGATCAGCCAAACAATGCATTGTCATTAAACGTACTCGAA
>CAYMSG010000667.1:0-1527 GCA_964392955.1 uncultured Chitinophagaceae bacterium
GATAAAAAGAACCTCATCTCAATACGGGATGGGGCTACCGAAAAAACATTTGAATTTTTTATTCATTTCAGTAAGCAGAACGGGGAATGTATCGGCGAAGTAAAAGGCACCGGTGAATGGATCGGGAAAGGCAAAGGCATTTTCAGAGATGGTGGCAGCGATTGTGTGATCACATTTGATTTTACCACATCTTCAGTGCGTATTGCCGAACAAAACTGCGGACTCTATCGTGGAATCACCTGTTTCTTTGAAGGCAGTTATCCGAGGAAGAAAGAAGGGAAGAAGAAGTAGGGTTAGCCGATAGTTTGTAGTTGATAGTTTTTAGTTCGTCGTGCTGATTGGCCTTTGCCTATTGTCATTTGCATATTGCCCATTGACCAATCACTACTCACCATTCACAAAATTCATTCAAACATATGAGTCAAAAACAATTGATCAGTTCCGGTTCTCCTTGGGAAGATGTAGTAGGTTATTCAAGAGCCGTTCGTGTAGGAAATATCGTTGAAGTGGCCGGTACAACGGCTGTGGATGGCGATGCGCTGGTAGGAGAGGGCGATGTGTACAAGCAAACACAATTCATTTTACGGAAAATAGGAAAGGCATTGGAACAGGCCGGTTCTTCACTGGAGCATGTGGTGCGCACCCGCATGTACATCACTGATATTTCGTTGTGGCAAGAGGCAGGCAAAGCACATGGCGAAGTGTTTGGCAACATTAAACCGGCTTCTGCAATGGTAGAAGTGTCTGCTTTGATCGATCAACGGTTGCTCATTGAAATTGAAGCAACCGCTATTGTACCAACCGTTTGATGTTAATAATCCTGTTCGGCAAAAAAGATCGTTTTGGAATTTTCCCGTTATATTGCGCACCCTAAAGCAAACGAACAACTGTATTATGACGTTTAATCATTTCAAGGTTCCATATGCTACCGAAAATGCGTACACAAAGAAAGTCGCTTATTTCTCAATGGAATTTGCTGTTCATCAGCCTCTCAAAATTTATAGTGGTGGTTTGGGTTTTCTTGCAGGTTCGCATATGCGGAGTGCGTATGAACTCAAGCAGAATTTAATTGGTATCGGTATATTATGGAAATATGGTTATTACGACCAGGCACGTAACCAGGATCAAACCCTGCAGGTGCAATGGAACGAAAAGATCTATAATTTCTTAGAAGATACCGGTATTAAATTCCAGATCAATATTCACGAACATCCGGTATGGGTGAAGGCCTGGTATTTAAATCCCGAAACCTTCAAAAGTGCTCCAATGTTTTTGTTGAGCACTGATTTGCCCGAGAACGATTATGTATCACAAACCATCTGTCATCGCTTGTACGATGCCAATGTTGCAACCAAGGTAGCCCAGTTTATTTTGCTGGGTGTGGGTGGTGCAAAACTGATTGATGAGTTAGGCTTTAAACCAGATGTGTATCACCTCAACGAAGCACATGCCATCTCTTCAGCTTTTTATCTCTACAATAAATTCGGTAATGCAGAAGAAGTGTAAAAGCCGTTGGTATTTACCACG
>CAYMSG010000668.1:0-1522 GCA_964392955.1 uncultured Chitinophagaceae bacterium
AGGATATTCTTGAAGGAAAGATGAATGTGGAGATCGGTATGGCAGCTGTTCGTCCGGCTGAATTTATCATCCTTCGTTTCTCACACAAAATGCAGGAATCCTGATCAGCACTGACATCACATTAATCACATCAAAACGAATTGTATGGCAACTTATCCTTTATCAAAATTTCATTTCAGGGTTGAATGGGGCGGCACACGCATTGGTTTTACAGAAGTAACAGGCTTGGATAAAAGTCTGGATGTAATTGAATACCGTGATGGCGCAAGCCCCGAATATTCAAAAATAAAAATGCCGGGACTGCAAAAATTCTCCAACGTTACACTCAAGCGGGGAACTTTTGAAAGCGACAATGAATACTATGCATGGCTGAATACCGTGCAGATGAATAAAATTGAACGCAGAGATCTTGTGATCTCATTGTTAAATGAACAGCATGAACCGGTGATGGTTTGGAAAGTGAAAAATGCGTTCCCGGTAAAAGTGCAATCATCTGATCTGAAAGCCGACGGAAACGAAGTGGCCATTGAAACAATGGAACTCGCACACGAAGGTTTGGTTATTGAACTTCCATAAACAAGAATATGCCGTTCGAGTATCCGCTTACCGGTTTTCATTTCCTGGTAACCTTTGAGTTATTTCCGCAATCGCCTGTTGACGTACGTTTCCAGGAAGTGGCAGGGCTGTCTGTAAGTATGGGCACTGAATCGATAAATGAAGGAGGAGAAAATCGGTTTTCACACAAGCTGCCGACAAGAGCCAACTTTAGTGACATCACACTTAAGCGTGGTTTGTTTGAATATTCGGAACTCTATCGCTGGGTAAAAAATGCAATGGAGAATTTTGAATTCCGTCCGTTGAATTTAACCATCAGCTTATTGAACGAAGTACATGCACCGGTTTATATGTGGCGTGTGTACAACAGCATACCAACCAAGTGGGAGTTATCATCTTTCAATGCCAACAACAGCGAAGTGGTAGTGGAAACATTGGTACTGAGCTGTGCTTATTTCTCACCCATTAACCGTTAAACCTATGCCAGTTGTTATTAACGAAATACAGATCACTGCCTATGTAAACGAAACCGGCAATACTGAAAGCAGGCAGCAACGTGGACGAAGTGAGACTGAGAAAAAAGCTGATGAAACAAAAAAAGAATCGCTGGTAAAAATTTGTGTGGAAGAAGTATTACGCATTTTAAAAGAAAAAGAAGAACGATAGTATGATACCGGGCAAGTTACAGAAGATGACCTTGAAGGCGTACACCGATGCAGAGTTCAGCAATGCATTGGCCGATGGAGAATTTACCGTACAGGTGAATCCTGAATCTTATACCCTTTCGCATACCATTGAATATACAGAACAACAGGCAGGAGGAACAAGTGCCGCACAACCACGTTACAGTTGCAGCCGTCCGCAAAATCTTGAATTTGATTTTTTATTTGATGCAACGGGTGTGTTGAATGGTGATGGCATACCTGCAGCAGAAAGTGGCGTGCCTGCTGTAACAGTTGTGCATTCC
>CAYMSG010000669.1:0-1519 GCA_964392955.1 uncultured Chitinophagaceae bacterium
TGGTCAGGCTGAAAAACAACCAACAGTTTGAATGGTTGGGCAGATGGGACGACGTAATCAATACCGGAGGCATTAAGGTGTTTCCTCTGCAAATTGAAGAAAAGCTTAAACCATATATAAGTGTGCCTTATTACGTTACCTCTGTTTCTCACGCGGTGTTTGGCGAAGCGGTTGCACTTGTAATTCAGGGAGAAGGCCCCATACCCGATGTAAGTATGCTTGAAAAGTATGAAAGGCCAGTAGAGGTGATAAGGGAACGTAGTCTGGAATATACACCCACGGGTAAGATTGTTAGAAAGAAATACTGAAGATCGGTGCATTTTCTGACAAGAGTCATGAAGCGGTACTGATTGATTATAAGTTCCCATCCTATCTTTGCAAAATGAATCTGCCGCAAAAACAGGAGACACCTGCGCTGGTACGTAAACCCGATTTGAGGAATTTACGGATAGCCCTGGTTTTGAATGTTTCATTTATGCTTATTGAGTTCATAGGCGGATGGTGGACCAACAGTATGGCAATACTTACTGATGCTCTGCATGATGCCGGTGACAGTATTTCCCTATCCCTTGCGCTGATATTACAATATTATTCAGGAAAGGCGAGCGACCGACAATATACCTTCGGATATCGCAGATTTTCAGTAATGGGTGCATTGGCAAACGGTTTGATTTTACTGGTGGGTTCTGTTTTTCTTATTCTTGAAACCTTTAACAGGCTGCAAAAACCTCAGGATGTTCATCCTGATGGCATGATGTATATTGCAGTTTTGGGTATAGCTGTAAACGGTTATGCATCATATCGTCTAAGAAAAGGAAACTCGTTGAACGAAAAAATGGCATCTACACACTTGATGGAAGACGTGTTGGGTTGGGTTGCTGTATTGATAGTGAGTTTGGTTATGATGTTTGAATATATACCCGTTCTGGATCCGATTCTTACGTTAGCAATTCTCTCATGGGTGCTATTTAACGTTTTTATTAATCTTAGAGATGTATTTAGAGTGATTTTGCAAGCTACACCAAAGGGTATAGTAATTGAAGAGATAAGAGCGCAGATAGCTTCATTGCCGGGTATAAGAAAAATAGAAGACCTGCATGTATGGTCATTGGATGGAGAATATAATATTGTTAGCTTACATCTCAGGGTGAATCAGGAGCTGAAATTGTCAGAACTTACCGAGTTGAAAAGGTTGATTCGTGAAGTGCTGCAACACGAGAGTATTGAACACGTTACCATTGAATTTTCGACGGAAGAGGAACCCGCCGATTGGCATGAGCATTAAAATTTAAAATGATGAATTTGATAAAGTCCGGAATGGGGCTGTTCTACCAGCGTTCCTTTACCGGAACATATTTTTCTCCCTGCCAGTGGTGTAATTTTGCAGCATCGAATGTGAAAAGGGAAAACTGATTCCATAAATCATGTTTTATCACCAGCCCCTGGTTTTGTGACGTAAATATCAGTCCGGTTTCATTTAAATTGCTATTTAAGGGATACAGCATGTTTTTTGGGTTTA
>CAYMSG010000670.1:0-1511 GCA_964392955.1 uncultured Chitinophagaceae bacterium
AATTTCTGCTTACTACAATATTGATAATGGTACCGGAAAAATAAGAGGCGTGTATTTAGAAGGTAACACTGGTGTACAACCGATTTTTGCGAAATGGCTGGAGCCATTCAAAGAAATGGGCGCTTCTACCCTTACGTTGCAAAACACTGGTGGCACCGATCATATTTCATTTAATGAATTAGGCATTCCCGGCTTCCAGTTTATACAGGATGAAATCGAATACGATACCCGCACCCATCACACCACCATGGACAGCTACGATCACCTGATCCCCGATGATCTGAAGCAAATGGCAGTGATCGTTGCCAGCTTTGTGTACAACACGGCGCAACGCACTGAAAAATTACCAAGAAAAGAAATGCCGCAACCGGTACAGCAAAACAGATAATCACAATCAACCAATTTTCAAAAGAAGCCTTGCGAACAAGGCTTCTTTTGTTTTCATACATTTGAATTCATTCACAACAACAAGTATGAGCAAACGAACCAATTACATTTCCTGGGATGAATATTTTATGGGCGTAGCATTACTCTCTGCCAAACGAAGTAAAGATCCATCCACACAGGTTGGTGCCTGCATCGTCAACAATAAAAATAAAATTGTTGGTGCAGGTTACAATGGTTTGCCTGCCGGCTGTAATGACGATGAATTTCCGTGGGAGAAGCAAGGGGATTTTCTGCAAACAAAATATCCGTATGTATGTCATGCAGAACTCAATGCCATTTTAAATAACATTGGTATGGATCTGCATGGCTGCAGAATTTATACTGCATTGTTTCCCTGCAACGAATGTGCAAAAGCCATTATACAGGCAGGCATAACAGAAGTGATTTTCTTGTCGGATAAATATGACGGAAGTGACCCAACCATTGCATCGAAACGAATGCTGGAAACAGCCGGTGTCCATTACCGAAAGGTTGAGTCTGCAATCGACAGTATTGAATTATCATTCCAGGAAAAGCATGTATAAGAAACTAAAACAGCGGATTTAATTTTCATCAAAGCCGCCATCATTTCTTTTTTCGTCCCGTTGAATTTTTTGCTGATTGATGCGGAAGTTCAGTGTCAATGTCATTTGACGTGGGCGCCACAGAAAATCGGAATACGAATAATAACCGGGAATATCAACGATCGATCTTCTTCTGCGGCTCTGCATCAGATCACGTACGTTGAAAGTAAGCGTCCCTTTTCCTTTAAACACATCTTTTACCAAACCAAGGTCAATGGAATAAATGGCCAGCGTTTTTCCCTGTGTAGTAATACGTGGCGATTGATAATTCACAGATGCCTGAAAATCCAATTCCTTAAAAAATGTCATTCGTGAAGTGGTACGGTTTGTCCATGATACAGTTTCACTCTGCAGAATCGTTGATTCGTATTGACCATTTGCCACCGCACGGAAAAAATTAACGGTGCTGTTTATATTCCACCATTCAGTAAACTTAATGGCAGCCGTCATTTCAAGTCCCAGTTCTTTTTGCGTAGACAGATTAACCGGAATAATATTACT
>CAYMSG010000671.1:0-1508 GCA_964392955.1 uncultured Chitinophagaceae bacterium
TTGAATCAACCTGGTTCATTATGGATCTTGCCAAACGTATGAATGATCGTGCATTGATCGATAAAGCGGTCGCTATTTTATTAACTACACTTGAATACGGATGGGATAAAGAATACGAAGGCATATTTTATTTCATGGATATAAAAGGTACGCCGCCCCAACAATTAGAGTGGGATCAAAAATTATGGTGGGTACATGTGGAAGCATTGGTGGCATTGGCAAAAGCTTATGCATTGACTGGTAATGAACAATGTGCTGTTTGGTTTGAACGGATACACAATTATACATGGAAGCATTTCAGAGATGAGGAATACGGTGAATGGTTTGGTTATTTAAACCGGAGAGGTGAGGTGCTGTTATCATTAAAAGGAGGAAAGTGGAAAGGATGTTTTCATATTCCACGTGCGCTTTACCAGGTAGCCGCCACGTTTGAAGCCATTTAAAAAACGATTACATAACGATTGCTAAACTGCTGATTTGAAGACTGCATATCTATATTATTCTATTGTTGTTCTGTTGCTGGTAAGTGGTTGCACTGCTCCTGCAGAGAAAGGCATTTACACAGATGTACTTGTGGTGGGTGGCGGAACTTCCGGTACTGCGGCCGGTATACAAAGTGCAAGACTTGGTGTAAAAACAATCATTGCAGAAGAAACAACATGGCTTGGTGGAATGATCTCATCGGCAGGTGTTTCTGCATTTGATGGTAACCACAATATGCCATCGGGCATTTGGGCCGAGTTCAGGGAAAAAATTTACCAGGTATACGGCGGGCCGAAAGCCGTTGAAACAGGTTGGGTAAGTAACACGCTGTTTGAACCTCATGTGGCTGATAGTATTTTCAAACAAATGGCTGCAGCAGAGAAACAACTTTCTGTGATGCATCAATTGCGTTTTGTAAAAGCGATTACAACAGACACAACCATTACCGGTGCAATATTCATCGACATAAAAACAGGAGATACAGTAACCATACATGCAAAACAAATTATCGATGCAACAGAATTAGGTGATGTAATGGCCAGTGCATCGGTTCCGTTTGATGTAGGGATGGAAGCAGATAGTATCACCAATGAAAACGTGGGGGTACCTGCAAACAATGATATTATTCAGGATATTACATACACTGCTATTCTCAAAGATTATGGGAGCGGAGCAGATTGTACCCTGGTAAAACCGGCGAACTACGATCCGATGGAATTTGATGGTTGCTGTAATGAGTTTTGCAGTGATCCAAAAAAACTGGCGTCGAATGTAACAGCAGCACAACTGCTTGATTATGGCAAATTACCCAATGGCAAATACATGATCAACTGGCCGGGTAAAGGAAATGATATTTACCTGAACCTGATTCCGCTTACTCATGAGCAACGTCAACAGGAAATAAAAAAGGCAAAAGAAAAAACAATCCGCTTTGTTTATTTTCTGCAAACACAATTTGGATTTAAACATCTTGATTTTGCAGCAAATGAATTTCCAACTACTGATCAGTTGCCGTTGATTCCTTA
>CAYMSG010000672.1:0-1501 GCA_964392955.1 uncultured Chitinophagaceae bacterium
TGTACCACAACTCCCATCAGGGTTTGTGCGTAATTTAAATTTGTTACTCCGGCAAAAATCAGCCAGAGAATGATAATATGTTTCATGATTTTTTGGTTGATGAATAATTTGACCTATAGTGGAAATATCACTATTCAAATCAAATAATCAACCGGGAGAAGGTGTTTAAAATTTCTCTGTTGCCCAAAGGTTCCGGCGGTTCGTAATTGAAATCCTTTGAACTTGTTGGAAAGTGGCAGTTGTCAATGATGAAATTTAATGCCGGGGCAAAATAGATTACTGAAAATGAGCTCATATCGTGCTTCATTTCCATTGAAGTACTGAAAGGATTTAGATGAATACCCCGACTTACAGTGGTGCAACAGTTTTTATCTTCGGCGCTGCAGCAGGATTTTGCTTTTTTGTGTCTGGCTTTTTTTGAGCAGCACTCATGATGTTTGTGCCTGGAGCAATTTTGCTTTTCGGCGGAAGTTTCGCTTGTATTGTTATTTGCTTTAGCCTGATGCTTAAGGCAACTGGCACTCAATTGATTAATTGTTGTAGCCGATTCGCCGGTAATCTTACATTCGGTGCGGGTTATAGCATATCCAACAGTACCTGTAAGAATCTGAATCATCAGAATCAGGGATATCAGTCTGTATGGAATTGAAAACTTTCGCATAGGTTTGGTAATCAAACGTAATTTTCAAAACAAAAGTACAAATTTATTTTTTTGGATGCAAATTGTATGTAAGATTGTGTAGGTTGGGTTTTTAACATGAAACTACTCACGGATTTAGCGGTGCCGTGCTTTCTTGATTATCGTCCGAACTTTCGCTTAAACTCGAAGGTTTGGCCCAGATATACCCGGCGTACTTGTTCATCGGCTGCCAGTTCTTCGGCCGTGCCTTGTTTCAAAATACTTCCTTCAAATAACAGGTAAGCGCGGTCGGTTATTGAAAGGGTTTCTTGCACGTTATGGTCTGTAATTAAAACCCCTATGTTTTTGTCTTTCAGTTGTGCAACGATAGTTTGAATATCTTCAACCGCAATGGGGTCTACTCCGGCAAAGGGTTCGTCCAAAAGAATAAACTGCGGGTTTGTGGCCAAAGCCCGTGCAATTTCGGTACGACGTTTTTCTCCGCCCGACAGTTTCATGCCCGGATTTTTTCTAACGTGCGTCAGGCTAAATTCTTCCAGCAATGATTCCAATTTTTCCTTACGTTCCTTTTTTTTCAATTTGGTCATTTCCAGAATGGCCATTATATTGTCTTCAACCGAGAGCTTTCTAAAAACGCTGATTTCCTGTGGCAGGTAGCCAATGCCGTGCTGGGCACGTTTGTACATTGGCCAGTACGTAATGTCTTTATCATTAAGAAAAACGCGACCTGAGTCGGGTTTTACTAACCCAACAATCATATAGAAACTTGTGGTTTTCCCGGCGCCGTTGGGTCCCATCAGTCCTACAATTTCGCCCTGATTAACCTCAACACAAACTCCTTTTACAACCTGCCGGCCTTTG